>JAGPGE010000294.1 GCA_018056145.1 Armatimonadota bacterium | reverse complement strand
GCCACAGACAATGATGCCCGGGTACCCCTGATGCATTTCGCCGGCTATGAGCTGGACCGTCCCGGCGCGGCGAGCTTTCTCGCACGGGGAATCGCAGCCAGCACCCCCTGTGGGGAAGAGTTCAACCCCCTGGTGCGCGGTGAAAACGTGGACATTTCGATACTCCACCGCGTGCGCGCTCTGCCCTTCATTGATGATGCACGGGTCGAGGTCTTTGGGGGCAGCGCAGGGGGCTACATGAGCCTGATGGTGGCGGCCGAGACCTTCCCGCTCAACTGCTGTGCGCCCGATGTGCCGCCTGTGAACCTCGGCTACAACGTGGGGTACCTCGCCCGCAATAGGGGGATCGCTCACGCGCAGCCCGAGGGACAGGAGCACCCGAACATGCCGGTTGTGACAGTGGTCACGCTCCTCGCCGACCAGGGCCGGGAGATCTACGGAAGCGATTTCGACGGCGATGCGTATCTGGCCGCATCCCCGATCTCCCGACTAGACTGCATCACGTGCCCCACGCTCATCACCGCGGTGACAGCGGACCTGCTGGTGCCCATCAACCAGATCGGAGTCGACCTTGCGAAGCCACTGGAGAGATCGCTGTTCCCCGACGGCTTCGCCATCGAAATGGGCGACATCATATCGCGCGACGCCTCGCAGCGCACGCTTGTGGAGGCTCTGGGCGAGGGCAGGTTGGATGTGTTCACGGTGCCCGTGCCCGACGACGCGCCACGGATGAAGTGGGACGGCACAGCGGAGGAAGGGCAGGCTCCGGTCTTGAAGACGCCTTTCAGCGAAGGCAAGCAGTTCTCCCTGGTGGTCTTCGATGAGGGCGCGCCGGAGCCCCAGTGCGGCCACATGAAGCATGCTTTCGGTATCGACAAGGGCCACTTCCTGGATCGGTACCGGGATGCACGTCCCGGTACCGATCAGCTCACCTTGCCCAAACTCACCCGGCTCATGCAGCGCTATCTGCACCTGGAGGGCTTCCCCGCGCTGGTGCGGCCACCCGGCTCGCCTGCGCCCTTCATCGCAAACCGGCTGGACTTCCCCGAGGCGGAGCGCGCCGATGTGCTGCGAGGACTGCGAACCTTTGCAGCAGACCCTGACTGCTTGGCAAAGCTGCGAGCGCTGTACGCGGAGTTGCCGCCGGAACTGAAAGCGCTGGGTGATGGGCTGGACCTGGGCGATGCGGAACGCTGATCTGCACGCATTCGCAGGAACCGGAGGACCGACGATGACCACGCCGAGATCTCTGACTGTGATCGCCCTGATCGCGGCCTGCGTCGCCGCCTGTGCGGCCCCCGTCAGCATCTTCGTCTCACCCGACGGCGATGACCGCTGGTCCGGCCGGCGTGATGCGCCGGATGCGGGGGGCAACGACGGCCCGGTAGCGACGCTTGAGCGCGCCCGGGATCTTGCCCGCCAACACAGGGGCGAAACCGGCGTGCAGGTGCTGGTGCGGGACGGCGTCTACACGCTGGCGCGCCCCCTCACATTCCGTCCCGGTGATTCCGGCACGGAAGGCGCACCGGTCATCTTCCGCGCGTATCCCGGTGAACGCCCGGTCATCAGCGGAGGTCGCGCGATCACAGGCTGGCGCGAAGGCGACAGGAAGCTCTGGGTAGCCGATGTGCCGAAGGGCTGGTATTTCACACGTCTCTTCGTGAACGGCGCGCAAGCCATCCGCTCCCGAGAACCCGACACCGACAACTGGGGCCGCTGGTTCTTGGCCACCGGAGGAGGCCCGGCTGATCCTGACGCTCCTGAGGGCATTGGCAGCCGGGTGTTCATGTTCCCTCCCGGCACGCTCCGCGCCTGGCGGAATCTGGGCGACGTGGAGATCAACAGTCTTCCCTCGTACCGGTATGCGAACATCATCACCCCGCTGGCAAGCGTGGACGAAGCGACCAGCACCGCCACACTGACCTCGCAGGCATACTACAACTATGCTCCGGGCGACCCGTTCCGCGTGGAGAACACCCTCGAGGGGTTGGACCGTCCGGGGGAATGGTGCCTGGATTCCGTCGCGGGCACGGTCACTTACTGGCCACGCGAGGGCGAAGACATGACGACGGCTTCCGTGGTCGCCCCGGCACTCACGCGCCTCGTGGAGTTCATCGGCGACGAAGCCACAGGGCAGTGGGTGCATGACATCTCATTGCAGGGCTTCACTTTCACGCACTGTGACCGCCGCCGCTGGAACGAATCGCCCTCTGAAGACGAGGCGAACCTGCACATTCTGGACAGTTGCGTATACCTGGAGGGCACCGAGCGCTGCGCCATTGAGGACTGCCGGTTCGTGAACGTGGCTGGCTTCGGCGCCCGGTTCAACCTGACCGCTCGCAACAACCGCTTCGTCGGAAACGAGGTCGTCGGGGCCGGCTGTGGCGGGCTTCAGGCGGGCGGCTACGGCCCGGGGACGAAGGACGTGAACCATGGCCACACCATCACCCACAATCACATCCACCACAGCTCCACCGACTTCTGGCACGCGGGCGCCATTGACCTGCGCCAAAGCGGCGGCAATTACATCGCGTGGAACCTGATCCACCACATGCCTTACACCGGAATCTGCATCAGCGGCGCGCACACGGCGTACTTCCGCCAGTACAATCGCCGCGGCGAAGGCGTGGGCAGGGCGAAGTACAACTTCCGCTGGGACGAGATACCCGCCGACAACCCGCTCACACCAGAAGGCGTGAAGCCCTTCCTCCATGGCCGCAACAACATCGTTGAGCACAATGTGCTCTACGAGTTGCTGGGACGCCTGCCTGCCGACGGTGGAGCCCTGTATGGTTTTGGCCAGGGACTCGGCAACGTGTTCCGCAACAACCTAGTGTACCGCGCACACTGCCTGGCGATCTACCTCGACGCCGAGTTCGACGGGGTGCTGGTAGAAGGCAATACGGTGTACGATTCGGCATCACCCTTCGGCGGCAGCGGAGCCTACCCGACCCTTCGGGACAATGCCCTGTACCCGGCCGGGCAGGTCCCGACGGAGGTCCGCCGGCTGGGCGAGCAAATGACCCGGTTGGCCGAACAGGCGACGGGCCCTTACTGGCACAGAACCGTGTCGGAGATCGACGAGGGCGCAGTGCCCATGCGGGACCCGGCTAAGCGCGAATTCGCTGCGTCTTTCACCGGGTTCGCGCCAGATGAGGGAATTCCCGGCCAGGGTCCCTGGCGCGTTTTCGGCCCGGGCAGCTACCCGGCGGCGATATCAGTGCCGGCGTCAGGGCTGTATGACCCGGGGATGGTCGCCCTGGCAGACGGCATCGACTCCTGGGCCGCTGCCTGGCACGGGTTGGTTCTAGACCCGGCGCGCGACATTGTTCTTCAGATGGACGCCGCGCTTCCAGACCCGCTGGAGCCCAACAGCTTCTTCGAACTGTATCTGAACCAGGGGCAGATTCACGCGAATGAGGCCTTCGGCGTCGGGCTTGTCGGCGGGAAGGAAGACGGCGTTGAGGCCGCCACCGGTGCACGCATGGACGCCGCGGGGCCCCGGGTTTTGACCACTGAAAGGCTCACTCCGGGACGCTGGTACCGTGTGCGCCTGGTCATCCCCGCGGGCAGCCAGACAGTCACGGCATACATCATGGACCTGACCGCCGGCGACACCGAGTTCCGCGCCCTGTCCTTCGCGGACGGCGAGACGGCGGCTGACATAACGCGCGGAGATGGCTGGAAACCGCCGCTGGACAGCCTGGACGCAATCGTGCTGCGCCTCGGCGGCGGGGCTCAGGCAACCAACATTCTGTTGCAGAACTGACCGTCGATGTGCCCGAACACAGGAGGCCCAAGATGCGAGTCGGATTGGCTGTACTGCTTGCAGCAGTTGCCCTCACTGCCCTCGCTCAGGACGCTCAGGAGACATGGGATGCCCGACGCGAGAAGCTGGGCACGCCGGATGATCCCTACCGGATTCTTGTGGACAAGGTGCTCATGGCTCACAACAACTGGGTCATGGAGCCCGAGCACGTGGCGGAGATCAAGGCCGCGGGCTTCAACGTGGTGGTTCCCCGCATCGGTGCGGACGACAATGCACGTGTCGAGCGCGTGGCGCGCATGGCCTTGGAGCAGGAGATGTTCTACATGCCCTGGATCCGCGGGACCCGCGTTGAGACCGGCGACCCGAAGATCAGGCTCACCGACTCGGCCGGGCGCTACGGCCAGCTTGCAAGCCCCAATGCCGACGCCCTGTGGGATTACTGGCGCGATCGTATTCTCTTCTACGCGCGCCTGTCCGTGGATGTGCCCTCTGTCATGGGTGTCTTCCTGGACTTCGAGAACTATGACGATTCCCGGGTCGGCGGGGGGATGTGTTACTCGCTGTCATACGACCAGGCGGTGCTGGAACGCTTCGCCGAAGCACAGGGGATTGACTTGCCCGACCCGCTCCCGGCGGACCGCGCCGCCTGGCTGGAGGAACAGGGGCAAACCCAGGCCTTCCATGACTTCCAGGTGGGCGCTTGGCGCGCACGGGCTCGCGAACTGCGCCAGGCCGTGGACGAACTCAACCCGCGCTTTCAGTTCGTCGTCTACCCAGCCAGCCAGTCGCTGTTCATCAAGGAAGCCGTGTGGCGCGAGTGGCACACCGAGCAGGCCCCGCTGGTGATGGCCGAAGTGGAGACTTACTGGCGGCATGAATATGACCTCGGGGCAGCCCTCAACCGTCTGCGCGACGTCATGCAGAAGACGCGGGCCGCTCTGGACGAGATAGACCCGAGCATTCGCTACATGGCGGGCCTCGACCCCATCGTACGGGGCGCGAACCCTGAGTTCGAGGGCAAGAGCGCGGTGCTTGGCGCTGAATTCGGCCACGGCTACTGGGTCTTCTATGAGGGCCCGGACTACGAGACCACCCACCGGGACCACTTCGCCTGGTTCAAGCGCGCCAATGATCTCATCGCGCGACGCGACTTTTCCCTGTGGCGCGAGCCGGCGGAGACCCCGAACCCGCTGGACGAGCACATCGCGAACGAAGCTCGCCGCGTGGCTGGAGCGAACCTGGTACCCTTCAGCACGGACCTGTTGCCCGAGGGCGAATTGGAGCGCGCTTTCACTCATCGCCCATCCGCGACATATGTGGCGCTTCTCAAGCAGGGCGAGCACCTCCACGGCCAGCTGGTGGCGCTGAAGCACGCCCACATCACTGACGGGAGCGTGGCCGTCTTCGTAGCGCCCTCGGGCGCGGTTGTCGGCACTGTGTACGCGGAAGTCGGCCGGCCTGCGCCCATCGACTTCGTGGCCCCGGAGGATGGCGTCTACGGGATCGCGGTCACCAGTGGTCGCGGCAAAGGGCAACTGAAGCTCACGAACCGGTACGTGTGTCTCGCTGGTCCAGGCGCGACGCTGGTGGGGAACCAGCCCCCGGCCTTCCTCGCGCCCAATCCTGGGGCTGCCGAAGTCGCTCTAAAGGTTGCGGCCCAGGCTCAGGCTGAGCACCTGCAGGTCACATTCCGGGACCCGAACGAAACGGCGGTATTCTCAGGAAACACCCGTGAGGCGGCTGATGGGCTGAGCTTCAGCCTGCGCGGGGAACTGGGGGAGAACGGCGGTGCGTGGTCCGTGGAGTTGACGCAAGTCGTGGAGGACATCATCCTCGACCTGCACGGCTGCCAGCCGCGGCTTGCCACCCACCCGGGCCGGCTGCTGGTGGCTCCGTGATGAGTGCGCTTCTCACCGGGCCGGGGGAGGCCGCTGATTACCCGGCCCGGTGGATCCGTCCCTACTTCAGATAGGAGCAGCAGTAGTCGGTGAGTGTGGTCACGCGAAGCTGGAACCGGGAGTTGGCCGGCACTTCGAAGCTCTGCCCGCCGGTGATGGCGACCCAGTCGTCGCTGTTCGGGAGCTTGACCTCCAGATCGCCCGACATGATCTCCATGACTTCCTTCTCCGCCGTGCCGAAGTCGTAGTCGCCCGGCAGCATGATGCCCAGCGTCTTCTTCTCGCCATCGGGGAAGATGACGGTGCGGCTGGTCACCTTGCCGTCGAAGTAGACGTTCGCCCGCTTCACCACAGTGACGCCCTCGAATTGACTCATCGCTCGAAGCCTCCCGGCCCGGATGTAGATTGGCACCCTCTTATAGCAGCCCGAACCGATCTTGGCCAGAGTCGAAAGACACAGCCGGGCTGAGCTAGTAGCATCGTGCCGATCACAGACGGCGCTAGCACCGCGACGCTGGAGCCCTTCGGTGTCCGCGCGTACCTGATCGCGCCGAAGTAGCCGGCGTCTGTACTGACGGGTCAGGTTTCACTGCTGATCAGCAATGACCGGCTTGATCACCTCCGCCAGCACCGGGGGAACCGGGCCGGGCGCGTTGAACAGTCGCACCGGCCCCTCATGATCGTTGAGGGTGCGCAGGACTTCGCCTGTCCCGGTATCAACTGTGAGGGTTACGAGCTCCTCGCCCATGGCGCCCACCATCAGCAGGAAGCGCTGGTCCGCGCTCAGGGATGCCTGTCTGACCTCGAACCCCTCGATCTTCGCGATCGGGTTTTCGTCGCCGGTGAACCAGACGGTGAACACGCGGGTCACGGGCTTGTCGCCGTCGGTGTCGGTCCTGACTGCCAATGACTCGCTGCGGCTGAGCACCATCGCGGTGGCTTCCGGTGGCGTATAGTCCCTCGTTTGCTGCCAATCCCCACCCACCAGTTCGTAGTATGCCGTGCGCTCGCCGATTTTGACCTTAGCGACCGGATTGCCCAGGTCCCAGTATACGCGCGAGGGCCGGGCATCGTCGGGAAGGTCCACGACCAGGGGCTTCTCGCCTCCCGAGATCTTCCCTCGCGTAAGCTGCCAGCCGGAGCCCACCATCCGGCGGGAGAAGGCAACCCACTGCGTGCCGTCGTCGTTCACCGTGGCATCCCCAAAGTAGAAGGCCCCCGCGAGCGTAACAGCCTCGTCGCGTTTGCCCGGCGCGAGGTAAAGCAGTTCGTGGCCGGAGCGTGAGATGCGGCGGGTCGCAATGACCGAACCATCATGCTGGGGGTAGAAGTCACTCACGCCTGCGAGAATCGGCGTTGGGTTGGTTCCGGCAAGCGAGATCTGCATGAGGTTCCCGTTGAGGTTGGGATCATTCGCAATCGGATCCACGTACAGGGCCGAGAATGCCCAGGACTCCAAAGGACCGCCGTAGCGGCACCCGTTGCCGGCGCAGGTGTACAAGTAATGCCTGCGAGGGCTCGCCAGGAC
>JAGPGE010000293.1 GCA_018056145.1 Armatimonadota bacterium | reverse complement strand
GCACGCTTCTGGTCACCGATGATGGCGTGGCCTTCGAGGCTGCCCCGGACGCAGGGATGAGCGCCCTGTGGTCTCGGGGTGACAATGGCTGGACCGAGGGCCTGTGCATGACCGACCGGGTTATCAAGAATACGTGGGAAGTGCTCAGCCCGCTCAATGTGATCACCGCCGAGCGTGGCCTGGACAGCCACGAGTTCCTGAGCGATGACCGGAAACTCCAACGCTCGCGTTTCGGTGACGTCACCATCACCGTTACGTACGACAAGCCGGCGGAGGTGGACGGGGTGAGGCTGCCCCCGTACGGGTTCGTGGTGGAAAGCCCGACCTTCGTGGCCTTCTGCGCCACGAAGTACAACGGGATCGAGTACGGTTCGCCGGTTCTTTTCACCGCGCGCAGCCTGGACGGCAAGCCGATCGCCCAGTCCTCACAGGTGCGCATCTACCATGGCTTCGGCGACAGCCGGATCAGGCTGGGCGGGCGAACTCTCGAGGTCCAGCGTGAGTCAGTGGTGTCGATGGTGGGCGAATGAGATGGCGTATGCAGTGACGGACGGGTCATTCCCGCCACCGGATGCCGACCACGCTCCGGGGCGCAGTCGCCGTGATGATGGGGGCGTGATGTCGGATGTCGTTCTTCGATAAGCTGAAGCAGGCTGTCACTGAGGTCGCCGACACAGGTGCGCGGCAGGTCGAGATCCTCAAGCTGCAGAGCCAGTTGGGTACGGTTGAGACTGAGATCGAGCGCCAGTATGCGGAAGCCGGCAAGCGGGTGCGGGAACTGTACCGCCGCAAGGAGATCCTCGACAGCGAGATCGAGGTCATCATGAAACGCATCGACGCGCTCCAGGCGGAGGTTGATGAACTGCGGCTCAAGGTGCAGGAGCAGCAGCAGGCCGGGCATCAGGAGAGTGCGGGCGCGCCGGCCGCGAGCCAGTCGACGCCGCAGGCCCCGGTCTCCCCACCGCAGGTGGTGCCCCCCGAGGCTCCGGCCCCGACTGCCGCCTACCAGCCGCCGGTTGTGCAGACTCCCAAACCGGCTCCTGAGCCTGAGCCGGAAGAGGCCCTCTGCCCCGAATGTGGCGCGAAGGTCAAGGCAGATGCACGCTTCTGCGCGGGTTGCGGGCACAAGCTGGTTTCCGACTGAAGCAATGCCTGCATAGGAGACGAACAGGCCGCCGGCAGGCATCCTCCCGGCGGCCTGTGATTCCTGCCGAAGTCGGCGTCACGCGACCTTCCCGTACACCACCACGTCGAGCACCTCGTGGTTCTCGTCCTCCATCTGCCTGACGAAGACCCCCTCGCGCTGGAATCCTGCTGCTTCGAGGATCGCCATCCTGCTCTCGGCCCGGCTGTCGCAGAAAGCCTGCACCTTCGCACCTGCGGGTATCTCGATTGCTGCCAGCAGTTCGGACGCCTGGTCGTGGAAATTGGCGTGGATCATGAAGTCCAACACCAGCGCCTTGCCCTTCCACAGGGGCTGCACGGCCAGCATGGCGTGTCCGACCACGGCTCCCCCTGCGGTCTGCATGACCCGGGTGCTGGGCACGTTGCCCTCAAGCATATCCAGGCGCAGGCGCAGATACTGGCTCTCGAACCCGGTGTGACCGAACTGCTGGAAGTAGAAGCTTTTCAGTTGCCACTGGCCCTCCACGGCGTAGAGGGCTTCGAGCAGCGGCCAGTCGCCCCAGCGGGTATCGCGGATCTCGGCGGGTCCGGGCGCGAACCATTTCGCGTCGAAATCGGGCTCCACGCGCCAGGTCATCTTCCCGGAGTCGCCCCGCCCGACGAAGCCGATGGTCTCGTAGATGTGGTACGGGTGGGTGTCGTAGCCCGTGCCCAGGTACATGGCCCGGCCGCCGCGGGCGATGAAATCGTCGCGCAGGACATTGATGATGAAGCTGCAGATGCCCTTGCGCCGGTGCTCCTCGGGCGTGAACACGTGGCCGAGAATGCCCACGCCGGCGCACTCGAAGGTGGAGATGTTCCCCACCACTTCGCCGGAATCCAGTACCCCCAGGTAGTCGCTCATGAACAGGTCATCCAGGCCGGAGTCAAGCGCCACTCGCATGGGATCCAGCCAGACCGGGCCTTTGTGTTGCAGGAAGGTGAGGACGCGCTCGGTCCAGTCGGGTTCGGGGGCGATTACGTGGAGAATCTCCATGTTTTCGCCGGACTTAAGGGTTGCGTGCGCCATCGTCTTGACCATCGGCGGGCACCTCGAAATCGGGCAGATTCACAGGCCAGGGCTCCAGCTTCTCTTCAGGCAACCGGCGGGCGCGGTAGACGCGGAAGGTCACGCCCTCGATGAACAGCCGGTCGGCAAATTGCTTCTCGAGACCCGCGTCGCCGACCTTTCGCTCGAATCCGCCCCAGATAACGAGGTCGATGCGGGTATCCTTCTCCACTGCGGGAAGCGCGCCGTGTCCGTAGGCGGCTGCTTTCGCCACGAGGGCATCCACGGCCTCCTGCGGAGGAGTGTCTGCGTATTCCCGGCCGAACAGCCATTGGGCAAGGCCGGCTTGTTGCGGTTGCGAGGCGGACAGCAGTTCCCGCTGGCGTCCTTCGGGCACACCGTAGGCCGCGGCCATGAGCGCCGCACGGTCAACGAGTTCCGTGGTCGGCAGCGGGGACACGAGAGAGTATGGCAGGAACAGGTCGCAAGATGTGTAGACCGGAATCAGCGCGGCGAAGCCGGGGTCCAGGCACATGACCACGTCGCCGGATTCGGCGCGGATCGCCAGTTCCCGCAAGGCCCGCACGTCTCCCGGATGAACGGTGGCCTTTGCCGCGGTCTGCGTGGAGAAGCGGACCTGCTGTGCCGTTCCGAGGACCAGAAAGAGCAGGGATAGGGCGATGAAGGCGACCTGGATCGTTCGCTGGGCGCTGGCTACGTCGGGCCCGATCGCGCGCCGCAGCAGGAGCCACGTCACCCAGGCCCCCACCACCAGCACGAGGGTCAGCTTCGCCCAGGGCTGGAAGCAGCGGGTGATCCAGAGCGCACTCCCGGCGGAGGACAGGAACGGCCCGAGGGTGAGCGCCAGAATCCAAGGCGCGAGCGCAAAGAAGAGCACCGGGGAGAAGCCCCGGCGGCGCCGGGGGTACAGGAACAGCAGGGCCACGAGCACGAGGGCGTCCAGCGGGTACTCGAACAGGGGCGCTATGCTGTCCGCCGACCAGCTTCGCGCCAGCATGTCCTCCTCCCCCGTGAACCCTTCGGGCGAGACAACCTGCCAGAGAACCGGCGCATTCAGCGCGATGCCAAGCGCCAGGGCAACGCCGAGCATTGCGACCGAACGCCGCTGATCAGCGGAGGCAAACGCGCCGCAGGCCAGCAGAGCCGCCCCTGTAAGCACGAAGGAGCCGCAGCAAGGGTCGCTGTAGAAGCAGGCTCCCACGAGCAGGCCCGCGGTGATTGCCCGGCGCGGGCGGGGCTGCTCCCACGTGAGGATCAGCGCCAGAATCGCCCCGGCGGTGAGGACCCATGCGAACTCGGGAGTGGTCAGGCGGGTGAACTCCAGGGGCTTCGGGCCGCCGAGAAGCCCAGCGCGGTCGATGAAGAGCACCGCGAAGGCCGCGCAGATCGCCACCCACAACTCCGCGCCCAGGCGGCGGGAGATCGCGAACAGCAGCAGGAAGATCAGCGGCGGCAGGGCGACGTCGCAGAAGACGAAGACCGCCGGGACGCTGCGCCCAAGCACCAGTCCCAGGCCGCCGAGGATGATGCTGTCCAGCCACGCATTGCCGAGAAACGGGATGTCCCCCGGGCGCCCCGAGCCATGGGGATCAGCGCTGAACAGGCGGCCTTCCATGACCTCCCGGATGCGCGGGGCGTACAGCGTGGTCTCGTCGTACGTCACGGCGTCCGCGCTTCCCGCAACCAGCGGAAGGTAGGGCTTGCCTTCTCTCGACAGCATCGCGGGGCGAATGAGGTGGGGCAGGCCGCAGACCAGGCCGACTAGAATCGCGGCCACAGCCACCCACACCCGGTCGCTGCGCGGGCTTCGGGGGAAGGGGATCGCGGGTGGCCTGGGATCGGTCAGTTCAGCCATGGGTCTCCCCGTCATATCACGCCGACAGCAGCGCGGCGTCGAGGTCGGTGAAGGGCAGGTCCACGCGGCAGTTGCCGTTGCGCTGCGAATGCCGGATGGCCAGGCCTATCTCCAGCGCATGCCGGCCGTCGTCCCCGTCACACAGGGGCTTGCGGCCGGTCTCGATGCATTCGCAGATATCCTCCACCGTGCGGATGCCCCAGCTTGTCATGTGGTGGGGCATGGGGAACTGCTGCTTCGCGAGGGTCTTGTGTCGCGTGGGCACGGAGCCGGGCAGGTACAGTTCCCAGTCGGCCTCACCATTGATGGAGCGAATGCGGCCGCCGGTGGCCACGAGGTCAAGTTCCACACCCACGGGTCCCGCATCCAGCATGTTGAGGTAACCGTGAATCCCGTTCTCGTACTGGATCAGCCCGAGGCCGGCCACATCAGCGTCGGGGCGATCTTCGGGCGGCCGCGCGGTCTGGCCCACTACCCAACTTGCCCGGCCCGCGTAGAACTGCATGAAGGTGAGCAGGTGGCTGCCCATGTGGCTCAGACCGCCTCCGCAGAACCCACGCACGCAGCGCAGGTCGCCGATGATCCCCTCGTCGACTATCTCTTTCGCGCGGATTGCCCGCGGGTCCCAGACGCGGGAGCAGTTGACCGCCACCACGATGCCCTTCGCGCGGCAGGCGTCGAGGAGACGGTCGGCGTCGCGCAGTGTCTCGGCGACGGGCTTGTCGATGAACAGCGCCTTCGGGTTGTGCTCCACTGCCGCAAGGCCCGCTTCCACGCGGGTCGCGGTCTGAGTGGCGAGGCTGACGATGTCGGGCTTGCAGACCTCCATCATCTCGTGGATGTCGGTGAAGGCGCGGTCCGTACCCCAGCGCTCTCGGAACCGTTGGGCGCGCTCAGGGTCGGCGTCGCAACCGGCGACGAGTCGTGTCTGCTGGGCCTGTGCATAGCGGGCAGCGTGGGAGTACGGAAGCATGTGGGATGACCAGCGGTCGATCTCGTCGTCGATGGTGCTCCCGATGCGGCCACAACCGATGACGGCGGCGGTAAACATGTTTCACCTTCCGGCCCGGAATGGTGCGGCGGACGGCGGAACCGTGACGCGGTCCCTCAATGCTAACGGCGGCCTCACCCCGGCGCTTCGTGCCGAACCGCCACCCCTCTCCATCGCGGCGACCGCAGGCGGTCGCTTCGCTCTGGATGAGGGGAGAGTCAGGGCGGAACCGGGGGACTGTACCCGGTTCACGCTCCAGTCATTGCCCCGAGAGACACGCTCCAGTGCGCGCCAGCACCTCGGACGCCATTGGCGACCCGCAGGACTGTTGGAGCGAGCTTGCTGGCGACTGTCGTTGATGTTCGCGGTGAACGCAGACGGCGTCGCGAGCAAGCTCGCTCCAACAAGCGCGCGGTCTGCTTGCGCCGAGACGGGAACTCAGCGCCCCGCCGATTCCAGAGCGACGGCGCATTGGGTACAGGCACCGTGCGACCGTTTTCGGTCGCCATGCAGTCCCCCAATGCGGACGGCACGGCAGTGGCGCGCGCCCTAACGACAGCGACCTTACGGCTCGACGGTCAGCACCGAGACGACCTCGCCAGTGGGCGAATGCCGCTCCACGCGCCATTTGTCGCCCTCGATACTGACGACGTCCCGCCGACCGTCCCTGAAGCGGAGTTCCGCGGACAGGCCGGCATCGGCGGGAACCTGCTTGAAGCTCTCAACCGGCGATTCCTCACCGGGCGGCGTGGGGTAGACAGCGTACAGCACCCGGCTCTCGCCCGCCGCATCCCAGGTGAACCGCGCAACGGGCATGGGTCGCCGTCCGTCGAGACCATGCTTGCCGATCCAGCCCAGATAGTATGGCTTTTCCTGTCCCTTGACGATCTGCGCCGTGACCGGGGCCCCGGCGGCGAGTAACTGCAAGTTCGCCCTGTCGCCCACCGTCCAGGCCCGGGCGGCGGCCGCCTCCGCGTTCTCCGGCCCGAAGTGGAAGAGCGCCTCGTAGCGGTGGGTCTCGGCATCACTGGGCACCAGGGTATCCAGCACCAGCCAGTAGTCGGGCTTCACGAACAGGATCGCCCGCCTGTGGGTGACGGTCTCGTCATTGGATGTGCCGAATCCGTCGGCATACTCGCCGCTGATGAAGTCCAGTGCGTCAGTGCTGTGCCAGGGGTTATCCTGGGGTTCGGAGTTGATGAACGTGTTCCGGCGCGCCCGGCGGTGTTGCCCGCCACCGTCCACGAGAACCGTGTTGTGGGCCTGTGGGCTGAGTACGTAGGCTCGCATGGCGGACCGGTCGTAGGCGTAGCTGCCCACATCCACAAGCAGGTCAGAGCCGTAGGCGTGGACCACGAAGGCCAGCTTGTCCTCATGCTGATGGCCCATGCCGAAGGGTCCCACGTCGAAGAACAGGTAGCTGTCATCGCGGTCCCAGCCGCTGCGCATCACTGCCCAGCCCGACCAGGGGAACCAGTGGGAAGTGTGGTCAGGCGGCACGCCTTCCTGGCCGTCGGTGGCGATCCAGCGGAAGTCCTCGCGCCCCGGGAAGTACTCCAGCGCCCGCTTCAGTTCCCCGGGCACGTTCACGAACCACGCATCGTTCACGTGGGGCAGCGTGCGGTCCGGGGTCATGGCCCACATGCCCATCTCCCACATGCGCTCCAGTTTCGCGATGTAGTCTTCGGGCACCGGGACATCGTTGAACATGCAGATGCGCACGAGGCCCAAGAAGTTGCCTAGCGCCACGTAGTGGTAACCGGTGGTCAGTTCCTTCTGGGGGCCGTCGGGATAGACCTGTGTGTCGAGTTCCCGGTACAGCCGCGCAACAGCGTCGGTGCGCCAGGTCTCGGCCCGCTTGAACTCCGGGAAGAGCACGCCCACGTGGCCCATCCCATTGGCTTCCATGGTGAGCCAGTTGCCGCCGGTGGGGTACCGGTGCAGGTAATCGGCCTGTTCGGCGAAGCTCTTCACCATGAGGATGATGTCATCCACAGTGAAACTCTCGGCGGGCAGGAAGCGGAAGAACGCGTTGGGCCAGCTTCCCGCGAGGCGGATTCCGCATTCAATGGTGCGCCAGCGCGAGCCCACGGAATTGTCGGACTTCCCGGGCATCAGGTTGACGTGGACCCAACTGCGCAGTTCCTTCACGAACTGG
>JAGPGE010000292.1 GCA_018056145.1 Armatimonadota bacterium | reverse complement strand
TTCAGCGGACCATGACGCTCCTGGCCACCAGCACTCCGGAGCATCGCAACCGCGTGCGCATCCTCTTCTACGGGCAGTCCGTCACCGCCGGAGCGTGGTCGTACGCGCTGGCTGATGACCTGCGCAAGCAGTACCCCAATGCCGACCTGCAGATCGAAAACCGAGCCATCGGCGGCTATGGTGCGGAATCGTTGCTCAAAACCGCCGAGTATGACCTGTACCCCTTCTACCCCGACCTGCTCATCTACCACTGCTGGGGCGGGGTTACGGGCGGGGAGCAGGAGGAGATCATCAAGCGCGTCCGCCAGCGCACCACGTCTGAGATTCTCCTGTGGACCACTCACTTCCGCTTCAACCCAAGCCTGCCCAAGGAGACGCCGCTGGATGACCCGGGCGTCATCGGCCAGACAAGAGACGACGAAGAGCGCGTAGCGCTCTGGCGCGAACTGGCTGTGAAGTACGGGTGCGAGATCGCCGAGGTGCGCGAGGCGCTGCGCGTCTATCTCAAGGAGCGTGGCCTGTACCCCAAGGACACGCTGAGCGACAGCGTTCACCCCAATGCGCTGGGGCATTTCCTGATCCGCAAGCTCATCGCGCCCAGCCTTCGCTATGACCCAAGTTTTCCGCAAGACCCCTGGCGCGACCTGGTCAAAGACATCCCGGTGACTGACCCGCGGGTGGAGCGGGGGGCCGACGGCTCGATCAAGCTCACCTGCGACGGCAATCGCATCGACGTGATCGCCGCGCACACCGCAGAGACCGAACTCGGCACCGCGAAGGTGCTTGTGGACGGCAAGCCGCCTTCACAGTTCCCAGAGCTGTACTATCACTCGCGCCCCACCGCTGCCCCCAACGTCTGGTGGCCGGCCATCGACCGCATCGGGCACGAGAAGCCGATGGTCATTGAGAAATGGACCATCAACATCACCGAATGCGATGCGGAGAAGAAGGTGCTCAAGTTCGCGCTGAATGGTTCGGCCACAGGCCCGGATGGCGGGGGTGATGCGAGCAAGCGCTTCGTGTCCGACTCCGGCCGGGTCGTCATCGAGCCCGGCGACTGGCGCATCATGTGGGCCCTGCAGTACTCGAAGAAACCGATTCCAGAGGGCTACGCGATTACCTGGGAGACGAAGCCGCTGTTCGTCGACACCTACCAGGCTCCCGCGACGCCGGACAGTTCCCGCGAGTACTCAACCACACTCGCACAGGGCCTGAGCAACAGCCCCCACACGGTGGAGATCATCCCAGCCGGCGACGGTCTCGTACCCATCTCGAGCATCCGGGTGTACAGACCGCCGCTGAAATAGCTCCTCGCGCACGACGCTGTAATCATCGAGAGGTGCCCGAGTATCGGGCCAAGGCCCTGCCAGGACTGTCTCCCGACCGGCGCGGGATGTGGCGAGAAGATGGCGAATAACAAGTGCGCGCTTTTCCCCACCACTTCCGCAAGGAAGTCGACCAGCACCTGATCCGCGAGGCGCGTCGCTGGAGCCAGGATGTGAAACTGTTCCTGAGCACGGCGTCGCGGGAGATGTGGGAGGAACCGCAGGGCGAACTCGGGCAGGACCCGCGTTGGGTCCTACGCGGCCGTAGCCCGGTTGCCCCACCCGGAGGCAGGCTCACGATGACCCGCGGCCGCCCCACTCAACCTTGAAGTACCTGGCCGCGGAGGTGTCGCCCCGAAAGCTTGGGCCACCACATTGGCCAGTGGGGTACCGATCACCGCTTCCAGATGCAGCGGTAGTTGAAGCGGCGGTTGGGGGCACTGTCGCCATCGGTGCACAGAGAGATCACGTCCAGCAGGTCCGCCGGGTTGTCGCACCAGTGGAAATCAAAGGTGAACTCGTCGCCGGTCAGGCCGAGAAGCTCCCGGGGCACCGCGATTTCCAGCGCATTCCCTGCGTAGCGGTATTCCAGGTGACCCACGTTCACCCACGGGCCCGCAGGATCGTCGGGACGCCAGCGCTTCAGGGTCGTCCTGCGCTTGCTCGACACGTGCCGGTTGATGACGAAGTCGTACCCGTGCCAGCCGGTGGATGTATCGTTGTCGGCGTCAAGCAGGAGGAGCATCCAGTTCCGGTCGGTGTGACGAGTCAGTGGTGCTGCCGTCTCAGCGTAGAAGAAAACAGTGCTCTCATCCACGGCCACCTTGCAGTTGAGGATGTCATTGCGGCCCGAATCATTGGTGTAGTGCAGCCCTCCGTAGCCTTTGTAGTCTCGGCGGGCCGTATCCCCGGCGGTGTCCCGGTACTCCACGTTCACGGCATCCCAGTCATCGAAGCTCCCATCGACCGCGATGGTGTGCAGCCCGCTGAGCTCCGGGATCGGACGCACGCCCTTGTAGCGCCGGATGTTCTGGGCCATCTGCATGTAGTAGTTGTCCGTATAGCCGCCCTTCATCGGGTGGATGCAGCGGTTGAACTCGGGGTTGTACTGGTCCACGAAGAAGTAGTCGCTCTGGCGCCGCATGAAAGGGAACTTGGTCCCCGGCGCAGGCGGGTACTTGCCGGCGGTCCACTCGTTCCAGTCATTGATGTACAGAAACTGCGGGTTGGCCTGAAGCGCTTCGTCCCAACGCTGCTGGAAGTAGATGCCGTAACCTTCCGGGTGATCGACGGTCTTGCCAAGCCACGGCACGTATGTGGGCATAGGCAGATCCTGATCGTTCAGTTCGGGCTGGCCGTGCTCCACAGTCCAGGATTTGCCCACCAGGCTGGACGGGTGCTGTGCCGGAGTCACCGCCGCCTCTTCCCTCTGCCCCTCGTGCGTCGACACGCGCTCTTCGGGGGTCAGGGCAGCCACTCGCCTGTCGCTCATATCCAGCCCGAAACTCCAGTTGTCCTCAGTGCCCACGAACCGCTTCCCGGCCCACTCGTAATAGCCCCACCACATGGTGCGGAGGGTGAAGAAGTCCTTCACCTCTTTGCTGTAGTCTCGGTAGAACTCGTCGGCGTAGTCCGGGTCGCCGTAATGAGGGTGCTGGGGATCGGTCTTCGCGGCCGCATCGTAGTGTGGGTTGGGATTCCTGACACCGCCGCCATTGGCGTCCACACTCGGATTGGCGTTGTACAGCAAGAGCGGCTTGCCATCCCACATGAACCACAGGTCCTTGTACTTCCCGGTCTTGTAGATGCGGTCGTACAGGTCCTGCACCACGGTGATGACCGGTCCATTGAAGGCCCAGAAGCAGAACTGCGGCACCTTGTTCCCCTCCGCCTTCATCTTCTGCATCACTGGGAAGACCACGTCCCACTCGTCCCAGTAACGCACCGCATTGGTGACATCCATCACCAGCACGTCCACCCCGGCGTCCGCGAGCATAGACATGTCCTTGCGGATCACCCACTCGTCCTTGCTCAGGAAGTACCCCATCTCCGGCTCCGCCCAGTGGTACGAGCCTTCCGTCCACAGGGGATGGTGGGCATCCAAGCGAGCGGTGGGGTCCTTCGCGAGAATCTTCGCCACGTCTCCCGAATACGGGCTTCTCGCCCCGTGAGCGGAGTCGCTGTGCCAGGTGATATAGAAGATGCCGACAACTCGCCGCTGGTCGGTCTTCACCGGCCCCACGTCATCGAATGAAGGCATAGTCCGGCCCAGGGCATCGGTTGCGACCCAGGTGTCGGAGTAGAGGTCCCGATAGCAAGCGTCCTCCTCCTGGCCGAATGAACTGACGGCGGCAATCAACACAAAGAGGACCGCGAAGGCAGGAATCCGCATGGGCAGCTCCATTTCAGAGGCGAGACGTCTTATGTCGCTCAGAGTCTCGCACTGATTCGACGGGTTGCGCGAAGGACCTCCGGAGCGACGCGGCAGGTTGCGGCGGAGCCGGCGTAGAATGCCCACTTTCGACGCCGTCGAAGGCTCCACCAGTCTGTCAGGGAGGTCAGCCCACCATGCAACGCGGCACAGTGAACTGCGTGAGTGAATGGTCATACAAGTCGGCGAAGGAACACGCCGATCCCTTCAATGAGCTGAAACTGGATGTCCTGATCGCCGGCCCGCGGGGGCAGGAGTGGCGCGTGCCTGCATTCTGGTGTGGCGGCGGGAACTGGAGAGCGCGGTTTGCGCCGCCCGAACCGGGGCGTTACACGCTGCGGAGCACCTGCTCGGACACATCGGATTCGGGCCTGCACGGGGTCGAAGGCGAGCTCGAGGCGGGCATCTATCAGGGCGACAACGCGCTCCTGCAGCACGGCCCGCTCAGTGTTCATGACAGCCGCCGGTACCTGGTGCATGCCGACGGCACCCCCTTCCTGTGGCTGGGTGATACCTGGTGGATGGGCCTGTGCAAGCGCCTGAAATGGCCCGAAGGCTTCGAGACGCTCCTGGCCGACCGGGTGCGCAAGGGCTTCTCGGTGATCCAGATCATCGCGGGGCTGTACCCTGACATGCCGTGGCGGGATGAGCGAGGGGCCAATGAGTTCGGGTATCCGTGGGAGCAGGACTTCAGCCGGATCGTCCCCGAATACTGGGACCTGGCGGATCAGCGGATCGCGGCGCTCGTCGATGCCGGTCTGGTCCCCTGTATCGTGGGCTGCTGGGGTTACTTCCTACCCTGGATGGGTGTGGAGCGTCTCAAGCAGCACTGGCGGTATCTAGTGGCCCGCTACGGCGCCTACCCGGTGGTCTGGTGTCTGGCCGGCGAGGCGACCATGCCCTACTACCTGAGCCAGACGCGCGAGCAGGACATGGCGTTGCAGAAGAGTGGCTGGACCGAAATTGCGGCGTACGTGCGAGCCCTGGACCCTTGCCGTCGCCCGCTTACGATCCACCCGACAAGCGTGGGGCGCGATCAGATCGAGGACGACAGCCTGCTGGATATCAACTGGCTGCAGACAGGTCACGGCGGACGGGACAGTGTGCCCAATACCGTGAACCTCATCAACAGCGAGTTTGCGCGGGAGCCGCGCATGCCCGTAATCAACTCGGAAGTCTGCTATGAAGGGATCATGGAGTCCTCGCGCGAGGAGATCCAGCGGTTCATGTTCTGGGCCTGCATGCTGTCCGGCGCCTGCGGCCACACCTACGGCGCCAATGGCATTTGGCAAGTCAATGAACCGGGGCGGCCGTATGGTCCATCGCCCCACGGTCTGTCCTGGGGAGACAGGCCCTGGACCGAGGCGTACCAACTGCCGGGCTCAGGACAGCTCGGCCTGGGCAAGCAGTTCCTCGCGGGCCTGCCGTGGTGGCGGCTCCAGCCCTGCCCGGAGCTTGTCGAGCCCCACTGGACCCCGGAGCGGCACTGGCATCCCTTCGCGGCCTGGGTGCCGGGCGAGCTATGGGTCATCTACGTGCCGACCAACTGGTTCCTGGCGCCGGGCGAAACGCCGATCGTGAAGCAGCTCGACCCGACAGAGAGCTACCGGGCGTTCTACCTGAACCCATCCGACGGCAGCCGTCGAGACCTAGGGAGCTTCACTCCTGACCCCGACGGTAACTGGCTTGCCCCGATGCCCAACATTCTCCGGGACTGGGTCCTGGTCGTCGAGCGGGGGTAACGAAGCGTCGCGGCGACTCAGCGCACAATGGGGTCCAGGCCGCCCATTGAGAAAGGCAAGATCAGTGAATGGTGTCGCCCGAAGGCCGTGACTACCTGCTGCGCCTACGCGAAACGCCATCCTTCGGCGCGAACGGGTTCAGCCTGTCAGATCTGCGCTCGTGCATGGGTGCGCGCCGCGAGCCGGTGGAGGCGAACGTGGAATGCCTGCCTGCCGATGCACACGGCGTTCCGGGCCAGTGGGTCCTGGCACCCGGGGCGGACCCCGACCTGCGCCTTCTTTACCTCCACGGCGGGGGATTCGTCTCGGGCTGCAGCGACTTCTACCTGCCGTTAGCAGCCCATATCTCCGCGGCGGCGAACTGCTCCGTGTTCCTGCCTGATTACCGCCTCGCCCCCGAGCATCCCTACCCGGCCGGGCTGGAAGACTGCATCCAGGCTTACCTGTGGCTGCGGGATACAGGCCCTTCCGGCCCGGCGCCGGTCAGGTCGATCTTCATCTCGGGCGACTCTGCAGGCGGGAATCTGACGCTTGCTGTCCTCCTGGCCCTGCGTGACCGTGGTCTCCCATTACCGCAGGCGGGCATCCTCCTGTCGCCCTTCGCCGACCTCACCCTGAGCGGGGACTCAATCCGATCCCAGGCCGAACTCGACCCGATCATGCACCCGAAATGCCTGCCCGATTTCGTCTCCCTGTATGCGGACGAGAGCGAACTGCGCGACCCGCTTGCATCTCCCGTGTTCGGTGACTACACCGGCCTGCCGCCCCTGCTTATCCAGGTTGGTGAGTTCGAGGTCATCCGCGATGACAGCGTGATGGTCGCCGATAGGGCGCGCGCATGCGGGGTGGATGTTGCCCTGGAAGTCTGGGAGGGCATGTTCCACGTATTCCAGTCTCACGACCCGCTGCTTCCGGAAGCGCGCGAGGCGATCGACCGGATCGCGGCCATCATCACCGCCGGATAGGACAAGTCCGAACGCGCTAAGGCGAGACAGACACCCGGCTTGCCCCGTCCAGCACCACCGTCTGTGGGTACAGGCCAGCCGTGAGCGTGACAGCCCCGTCGATCTGCTCGGTGCTGGTTGCATTGCCCATCGGGTCGAGCACGGTGACGCGGCGTGCGTCCGTCTCCAGCCGAACAGGACGGGCGTCTCCGCCAGCCGTGAAAACCGGCACCAGTCGCTGATCGCCCTTCCGGAACGCGTACACGTGCAGGCCGTTCGTCTCCCTGAGGGTCCCTTCAAACTGCGCCCCCGCGTAGTGATCCATGAACGCCGCGACCGCGCCGTAGGTAAACCGCGGACACATGAAGTAGTCGATGTAGCCCCAGTCGCCGGAACACCGCGGTCCGCCGATGTCCCGGCTGCAGTACAGGAGGGCGGCCCGGTTGCCGTGAGCCCAGCAGAAGAGCAGCTTCTGAACCGCAGTTGCCGCCGAGTTGCGCTCCATATCCAGTCGCCAGTTGGCGAAACCCATCTCGGTGTTGATGAACGTCGGCATGTCATACCCCGCCGCCGCATGGACGGCACGCATGGCCACCATCACCGAACTGAGATTGTCCACGCCACCGTGGGAGTGGTACCCAACCGCATCCACCCAGGGCCGGATTCCCCGCGCAATCAGCCCGGTGCGCTCCGGGTCCACGAGACACAGTCCCCCGCTGATGATGGTCGCCTGCGGATACGCATTGCGCACCGACTCGGCCATCCACTGGTG
>JAGPGE010000291.1 GCA_018056145.1 Armatimonadota bacterium | reverse complement strand
CAGCGCATCGCCTTCACCCGGCTGCTGGAGTTGGGGCTGCTGAAGCCGGGCGACACGCTGGTGCTGGCGAAGACCGGAGATCAGGCGAAGGTGAATGAGGACGGGACGCTCACGTCAGGACGCAAGAAAGGGACCATCCATCGCCTGGGCGCCATGCTCCAGGGGACGCCGGCCTGCAACGGCTGGACGAGTTGGCAGTACACCGACCCGGAGTCCGGCGAACTGCGGTTCATCGACGAACTCAGGCAGCGGGTGCGTGAGGGCTCAGGAGAGGGCAGCCAAAGCGACTCCCCCGATTAGAAAAGCATAACCAGGGTATATATACTCCAGGCAGTAGACCAGTCGCGCTGGTTGATGCCAACGGTCGCTGAGCCCGGGAAAGCCGGTGGGTCCCCCCCAGACCCGTGTGCCCTCCTTCGGATGTCCAAAGGGCTCAGCGACCCCTTAGCTCCCCGAAGGGTTTCCCTACGAGCCCGACATGCGGATAATGATGGCCGCCGCATCCAGCAGATCGGCGGCTCGCCTGCGTGCGTTGCCGTCTCGCCTCACCAGGATCGCCGGGATTCCCATGCTTTCGGCGCCCTGGACGTCGGCCACCGGGTTGTCGCCCACCATCCACACCCTCTCCGGATACGCCACCACCTCGAGAGCATGCCTGAAAGCGCCCGGGTTCGGCTTCTCATACCCCGTGCATGCGGATGACAGCACGCTGTGGAACATGGAGCGCACGCCCAGCGCGCAGACGATGCTCTCCAGCTCCGGCACGTGATTGGAGACGATCACGTGTTCCCAGCCGAGATGGGACAGGAGATCAAGAGCCGGGCGAGCGTCGCTGAAAAGCCGGTGCGTGGACGGGTCAACCACCGCCTCGTGGGCCGCGCGCGCAAGGAGCTTGCAGCGCTCGGGCTCATAGCCCAGCTCCGCGAACACCCCGGCGACAACCGCCTCGGCGTGATCCCACCAAGCCGGAGGGTCCCGCAGTTCCGGGTGTGGCCGTTCGGGTTCGTGCCAGGGGAACCCATGTGCGAGGAGAGGTCGGACGTCATCGACGGTGATCATGTGCCCGGGCTCGTGGATACCCAGCGCGCGAATCAGCGCCGATGACCACAAGCCCTCGCGATATCCCAGGGTACCATCGAAATCCCACAACACCACGTGTTCCGGCATCGGTGCGAGTTCACCCCTCAGCTTGCCTTCGCGCCCTGTCGCGGCCCGAGGGCCACGGACAGCCGCCCCTCGTGTCTCGCCCCCCGATGGTCTGTATCACTCCCGGCCGGCCGCCCCGGGCCGACGCTACCCCGGAAGTCAGCGTGGAGTTCATTCACGACGCGATCAGCCAATCACCCCCGGCGAACAAGTCCTGGTTTGCATCGATCTCGGTCAGGGGGCCAAGCACCCCGTCTAGCAGGTACCTCAGCTTGTGCTTGCCGGGGACCTTCCGCTGCATGGCGTCCACCCGGCAGAAGAGCCAGCGCGCGCGCAGGAGGTCGGGAATCGCGCGCAGTTCATCCTGCGTCATCTGCACCGTCTCACCGTAACCGTTGCCGAAAGCCCCCAGCAGTTCACGGTCAAGCGTGAAGGCCTGGGTCAGCGAGACGATATCGCCCGCCACCATGGGCCGCTCCCGCCTGCCACAGAAAAAGATGATCCCATCGGCCACGTCTACTGCCCGCGGCGCCCGGGCTACCCAGTCGAAGTCAAATAACCCGCAGACCTCGTCACCCTTGAACTTCAGGTTCGCAGGGTGGTAGTCGCCATGGACGATGCAGCCCGGCAGATCGCGCCATGCAATGTCGGGAAGCCTTTCCGCTGTCTGGCGCGCCGCCCTTGCAAGCTCCTCCAGCATACCCGCCGCTTCGTCGTCGCCCGGCTGCAGGAGATGCTCCCGCGCCCAGTTCAGCCCCGCGAGTGATGCCGCGGGATCGTGCAGTCGCCCGACCCGCTTGCGCCCGTCCGGCTCAAAATCGTGCGTTGCACGGTGAAGCAGGCCAAGCAACTGACCCGCACTGCGCACCTGAGCGACATTCCCCGGCTGATGCGGCTGGCCCTCGACAAGCGGATACAGCTCGTAGATGTCGTCCTCGTACTCGAGCCAGCGGCTGCCCGCGCGCGTGCGCATCGCGGCCACCACCGGCAGGCCCTCCCGGGCCAGGTGACGCATGACGCTGTGGTCGAAGGCAAGCTGGGCGGGGTCGCAGTACCGCGGATTGCGGCGCTTCAGGAAGAACTGACCGCGTGGTGTGACCACGATCACGGCCGCATTTGCGGTTCCCGCACCCGGACGGGTGAACAGCAGGTTTCCAGCATCGTACGCACGCAGCACGCTGCCGGCATCGCGAGGTTTGATCGGGCCCTGAGCACTCATATGTTTGGAACGCCAGCGTTCGTCATGCGCTCTCGGTGGCCCGCACCAGCAGCACCGGGACCGGGCTGTGCCTGAGTATCCTGTCGGCAACGCTACCGTATACCCAGCGGCCCATGCCCGAGCGGCCGTGGGTGGACATCACGATCAGGTCACAGTCCTGTTGCTCCCGGTAGCGAAGAATCTCGTCGGCAACATCCCCCTGGCAGACATCCCATTCGGTCTCCACGCCCTCCTCTATGGCGCGCTTGCGGATCCCCCGCATGTAAGCGCGCGCGCTGTCCAGTTGGGCCTCGTGGTCGGTGGCCATCGTGGCGATCTGGAGAGCTTCGGGCGAGGTGACGGCGACAACGGAAACCAGGTGCAGGGTACTGCCGAATGCCCTGGCCAGCGCCACGGCGTGTGGCAGAGCCTGCTCGGCCAATTCCGACTCGTCCAAGGTGACCAGGATGTGCTGGTACATGGTCGGCGGCTCCTTCCGTCCACTCGGTGCCTCGTTGGGTCGTTGTTCGCCAGCGAGACCAACATCCCTCCCCGGTGACCAAAATGTACCGATGGGGGGAGCCGGACGCGGCCAGCGGCAGTATACCCGCGAAGCAAACGCCTACCCGCAAGAAGGAATCTGTGTTCCGCCGGCAAAGGAGGATGGGTCGAAGTCTTTCGCGAGCCGGACCTGGTCCGGGAACTGTCCGGCCTGATCACAGGCGAACCGGGAGGTCCACCATGGGCAAGGAGTGCCCAAAGTGCGGAATGACCAGCGACCGTGACGACTTGTGCACATGGTGTAACGCGGACCTGCGTCCGCCCCAGAAGAAGCAACCGGCAGCCGGTCAACGGGCCTCGGCCGTGCCGCAGCCGGGCCGCATTGCACCGCCGCCGCGCCCGGGACAGCCTGTGTCCGCGGCGCCTCCCGCAGCCGGCTCAGCCGGTCTGGCCGCGCCCGGTGCACCCACGGCTTCTGGTGCCCCCGCCCCATCTCGCCGCAGGCCCTCCGAGCCCGAACCCGAACCCGAACCGCCTTCACGTCCCGCATGGCTATTGCCGGTGATTATCGTTGGCGGCGGCATCGCGATACTCGTCGTCGCCCTGGTGCTCGTGGGGGTCTCGGCATCAGGCCCGCCTCCCGAGCCCGGTGAATGGGTCAGCTTCACATCGAAGGACAAGAGTTTCTCCGCATACTACCCCAAAGGCTGGGGAGAGCCGGACAACGCGGGCTCTGGAGGGACATTCGTCCTCGTGACGTGGAAAGGCACCAAGCTCGCGCGGGTCTCGGTCCGGGGCGCATCCGGTGCGGGAGCGGCCGGCGACGCGGCGGCAGCGAGGGAGCGCATTGCGGCCTCCAATCTTGGTCCCGGCGAGCAACTTCCGCTGGAGATGACCGCCGATGGTGCGATGCTCGAACACTTCAAGAACGGGAAATGGCTCAAGGAGCACCCAGGGTACCAGGAAGGCAGCCCGACGCTCGATTACCACTTCGCCAAGACGCGCGCGGCCTTCGCCGAGTACAGTTACACCAAGCGCGTGGGACTTCTGCCGGTGAAGATGAAGGGGATGCGTTGGGCCAGCTTCCAGGGGGACTACAGCTACCACGTGGTCGCGGAGGCGCCCGAGAAACACTGGGACAAGTTCAAGCCGATCGCGGAGCAGATTGTGGGAGGCGTACAACTGGGCGGCGCGGCCCAGTAGCGCCCGGGTCTCACGCGTCGCCGGCTGCCCCACTGGACGCCTGAGATCGTGCGGCTGATGCCAGTTGGAGAACCCGCCGCACTGAGAACGGCTTGCGCAGGTAGGAGGCCCCGACCTGCTGCAGGAAGGCGTCAAGGTCAGCGGTCGGTTCGCCGCCCGAGGCGAACACCACGCGCGCGGCAAGCTCCGGCCGCAGCGTAGAAAGACGGCGATGGAAGTCGCGCCCGTTCATGCCCGGGAGGGTCAAGTCACACAGGATCAGGTGGTACTCCCTGGACTGGGCCCGCGTGAGGGCTACTTCGGCGCTTGACGCCTCGTCAACCTCGTGCCCGGCATTTGAGAGGGCCTGCGAGATCACCTGGCGGACCGCCTCGTCGTCATCCACGATCAGCACCCGAGCGGGATCGTGGTGCGTCCCCGGCATCATCGCTTCGGTCGGGTCCGGCGCCGGTTTGTCGCGTCTGCCGGCGGCGGGAAGAAGCACCTCGAACAGCGCCCCGCCATCTTCGTGGTTGCGGGCCAGCAACTCTCCCCCGTGTCGGTGCACGATCCCCTGGGCGATGCTCAGTCCCAACCCCGTGCCCACCCCGGGCGCCCGTGTCGTGAAAAACGGCTCGAACAGATGGGGCAACACGTGCGCCGGGATGCCGGGACCGTTGTCCCGCACCGCGATGCGTACCCGTCCGTCTCGCGAGCCAGTCTCCACCGTGACGCAGGGCTCCGGGCGCCCTTCCAGGACCTGCTGGGCGTTGATGAGGAGGTTGATCAGAACCTGCTGTATCTCGGCCGGCGCCACGCTGACCGGGGGCGTGTCCTCCTCATGTCGAATCTGGATGTGGATCCCTTTGTCCGAAAACTCGAATGCGAGGAACCGGGTTGCCTCTGACACAAGGGCGGACGCCGACACGGGCACCGCCACCGGGTCTTCGCCGCGCACGAAACTGAGCAAGTTGCGTATCAATTCCCGGGCGCGAAGGGTCTGGTCGACGAGGCGCTGCAGGTAGCCGCGCCCGGCACTTGTGAAAACGTGGGGTTCCAGCAGTTCGCTGGCGCCCAGGATCGCGCCCAGTGGGTTGCCCAGTTCATGGGCAACTCCGGCCACGGCCTGGCCGACGGAACGGATTCGCTCCTGATGCTCCAACTGCTCCTCAAGCCGTACCCGCACGGTGACGTCCTCGGCACACGCGACGATCTGCCCTGCTCCCACGCCCACATCACTCAGGCGGCGGATCGTCCAACGCAGAATCTGCTGATGGGAGACGCCAGTCTGCCTGCGAGTGTGGATCGTGAGGGGTATTTCTGCGCAGGAAGCCTGCCTCAGGAGGGTCTCCGCATCGATCTCGGCTCCGGTGGCCACGAAGAAGGCTGACGCAGGCATACCCAGAAAGGGCGTGTCGTCTCCCCCGACCAGCCCTGCCGCCGCGCGATTTGCCCTCACGATGAGGCTGTCGGGCCCGATCAGGACAACGGGAAGCGGCAGCGTCTCCAGCACCGCCCACCCATCCGTGGTCTGTGCGGGCAAGAGTGTGACTGTCCGCTGCGATTGCGGTTCGAACACGCCAGATGCCTCCCGACGGTCTATGAAGGACCGCCCACGCGTCTCACTGCTTCTATCGGAGCACCACCACCTGGTAGATGCCCAGGGGTGGCAGTTTGACTGTGGCCGCGCCATCCACGGCCTGCGCTGGCACTCGGTGGCACTCACGACGCCCGGGCGTCCAGATCTCCGCCGTGATGTTCTCGCGCGCCGGGACTTCGAGTTCGAGCCCGGCCACTTCCAACGGCGGACTGGCCTTCTCGCCAAGCGGCGCCCCGTAGTTGAGGACGTGATAGACGCGTTGCGGACTTCCGGCGGGTCTCTCCCAGGCCGCTACCCGCACCCACGCCGGGGCGCTCTGCCCCGCAAGTGAGAGCACTCCGAAACCTTCGCCTGTCAACGCGCGCAGCAGGCCGGCAACATCACGCCGGGGCACATCCGTGGACCGGAGTATCCTACCCGATCCCAGCGGCACCGTCTCTCCGGCAGGCAGTTCGCGGTAAGACTGATCCAGTTCGCCGAACCGCGTGTCCCAGCGGGGCAGCGGGTCGAAGACCAGCAGGTGCCCACCCGACCGGACGTACTCCTCCAGGGCCTCAAGCTGCGGAATGGAGAGCACCTGGGCGCCGGGCAGGATCACCGCCCGGTACTTCGAAAGCCGCGGAGTGACCAGGTCCTCTTCAAGCAAGTACTCAAACAGCACGTGATCATCCACGAGCGTGCGCGTCAGCCGCTCCACCAGGCTCGCATTGGTCCTGTTCAGGTACAGCACCTGTTCCGGCAGGAGCGCGATCCCCACATCAGCGATGGGCGTGCGGCCCGTGTAAAGGTCCCCGTGCGTCTCGAAAAAGGCTCGGTACTCGCTGAGCGCCGGGCCGAAGAGCCTGTAGTCCGGCCGGATCAGGAAGCCCCCGCCCGAACCGAACGCAGCCGCCTCAGCCATCCCCAGGCGCGCCGTCGCGTCGTTCATCTCGAGTTCCGGGTCGCGTCGCGGGTAGCCGGGCCGAGTGAGGATAATGGGCTTCACCCGCGAACGTACCGACCGGGTCAGACAATACTCGTAAATGCTGTCGTTGTACTTGTTTACGGCAATGTCACCGACGATCTTAAATCGCGCCCGTCCGGGGTGTGTACCGTAGTCACCCAGGGACTTCTCGAACATGACGTAATCACTGTCGCGGAAGGCCAGCTTCACCGCCTCGGGGCGTTGATGCCCGCCGTTAGGGAAGGTCCGGAAGTCCGGCTTCACACTCTCGCCGGCCTGCCTGATGCGAATCTGATGCCTGCGCAGGCTCTCCAGCCAGAAGCGTTGGGTCTCGGCCCACAGCAGCCCCTCGCGCTCCACCGACAGATGAATGTCAGCGGTGCGCGCGAACCCGAACAGCCGCTCAAGCTCTTCCGGCCGGTAACGCGCGCTGAGGAACTCACGGAAGGCTTCCTGGCAGAAGGCACAGTAGCAGCGCTGCGAGCCACTGTTATCCACAAAGCAGCCGTCGTATCCGCACCCCGCAACAAGCCGCACCACCGCCGACAGCCACGCCTGCCAGGCGGGATTGTTCACACAGGCGGCCTCACGATGGTTGGGCTCGTATGGGGGGTAGAAGTCCCCCGTGTACGCGTAAAAGCGCACTGGGTTACCC
>JAGPGE010000290.1 GCA_018056145.1 Armatimonadota bacterium | reverse complement strand
CGAACCGATCTGCGACAGCGCCCATCACGCGGCATACCGAGCGTCGGCATCATCTGATATGGCCTGACCAGACAGCCGGTCCAGAGCGGAGTCCCCGAACACGATGAGCGAATCTGCCGCCGCCTGACAGACATCCTCGTGCTCGTCCTGCAGCAGTTGCAGGAGCGCATCCAGCGCATCCGGGTTGCCCGGGGCTTCGCGCAGGGCCGTGGCCACTGCCAGACGCACCGACGTTTCCTTGTGCTGGGCGTACGTCAGCAGCAGCGGGACATCGGTTCCCGATAGGCCTTGCAGTGCTCGGGTTGCAGCGGCCCGCACTCGTTCGTTGGGATCGTCCACCTTTGAGACCAGAGCGAGGGCTGTCTCGCCGCCGATCCATCCCAGATAGTCCGCGGCCTCTCCGCGGATCTCATCATCCTCGGACTCGAGCGCCTCACGCAGCCGTTCCGTACCCAGCGCGTGACCCATATGCGCGAGAGCGCCGGCGGCTGCGACGCCCAGGAGGGATGTCTGTTCCCGCTTCAGGATGCCCTCGAGGGTTTCGACCGCGTTAGTGATCTCGGCTGAGCCCAGTGACCTGCAGATCACGGCCTGAAGCCCCTGGTCGCGACTGGTCTTGAGCTTCTGCAGGAGCACGTGAACGCCCTGGTCACCCATGCCGGCCAGGACGTCGGCCGCGGCCCGGCGGACATCCCTGTCATCGTCGTCTAGCAGGGCGGACAATGGCGCCACGGCATCCCCACCGATCCTGCCCAGCGCCACTGCGGCAGCCCTGCGCACCGGAGCATCGGGGTCCCGCGCCTTGCGAACAAGGGATCTCAGCGACTGGCTGCTGCCTACATCGCCCAAGACGAGGGCGGCGGTACGACGCACCTGTTCGTCGCTGTCGCTCAGCATCTCATCCACGATCCCTGGCGCGGCCCGACAGACCCGCGCAGCAACCGCCACAAGCTGGGCATCGGGCTCGCCACGGGGACGGGTCGCCATCCGCACGATGATCGGGATCGCGTCGACTGCGTGCCGGACCAACCCGGCGTAGATGGCCTCGGAAAGCTCGGGTTTGTCGGTGACGGATTCGCGAGCCAGCGCGGTGAGGGCATCGTGGGTGCCGATCGCCGCGAGCGCCTCGGCCGCCGCCTGGTTGATGCTCGCTGAAGTATCCTGCATGCGCTGCAGAAGGGTCGGCACAGCCTCGTTCCGTCCGTACCGGCCGGCCATGCGCACGGCGGCCAGGCGCATCTCCTCGTCGCCGTCTCGCGCGTATTGGGTCAGCGTGTAGACCGGGTCCACCGTCATCGCGTGAAGCGTCCGCAGGATGCCGTCGTTCACCCGCTCATCCTGCTCGCGCATTCGCAGGAGGGTGGGCGCCACGGCGGGTCCGCCGATCTTGCCCAGCGCTTCGGCAACGGCCTGCCGGACCTCGACATCGCGATCCCCGAGCCTGCCAACTAGCGGGTCAATGACGCCGGATATGGACAGTTCACCCATGATCCGAGCCGCGGCGGCGCGCATGGCCGTGTCTTCAGAACGCAGCTTGCGCTCCAATGCCTGGAGCGCGCCCTTTTCAAGCATCACCAGAGCGCGGGCCGCATGCTCTCGCACTGCTTCGCTCGGGTCGGTGATCATATCCGCCAGCGGCGGCGCGATGCTGGAGCCGAACCGCGGCACCGCGTAACTCAGCGCGTCGCGGATTTCGGGGCTGTCGGAACCCACGCAGCCAGCGATTGGGCGGATTCCCCGTGGGTCCTGCAGGTCGGCAAGGGCCCGGATCGCGGCCCCGACCACTCCGGTGTCGGTGTCTTGGAGAAGCTCAACGATATCCGGGACCACGGACACATCGCCGATCCGCGCCAGGCCGTTGAGAGCCAGGGTGCGTACACTGGGCTTCCGGTGGGTCAGTGACCTGCGCAGCGCGGCGGAGGCCACCATCCCCATCTGACCGAGGACATCCGCCGCGACGCGCGTTGTGCCCTCATCCGGGCTTTCCAGAAGGGCGACCACATCCGGCAACGCGGCTTCACGCAGCCTGGCAAGGGCAGTGGCAATGCGGTCCACGGCAACCCGCCCGGGGGCGGCCTTGAGCCGCTCCACAAGTGCCCCGACAGCCGGTCGGCCCACGGCCTGAATCCCGCGCATCGCTTCGGTTCGCACTTCGGAGGCCTCGTCGAACAGCCCCTCGACAAGCGGGACTACCACTTCCTCACCACCGATGAGGGTGAGCACCCGCATCTGCGCAGCGCGCGCCACGGGCCCGCCGGTCTCCGCCAACCGCGCCAGGGGCTCGATGCAGGGGGTGCCGATCCCCACCAGGGCGTAGACCACGTCATCGCGGATGGCTCCGTCCGGGGTGATCAGGCGCTTCAAGAGGGCGTCGGCAGCGGGTGCGCCGATCCGGCCCAGCGCGTCGATGGCTGCGCGGGAGACGGCGGAATCCGGATCGTCGATGGCGCCCAGCAGGTGAGGCGCGGCAGATGCCGCATGAAGCAGACCTAGCGCCCGGGCAGCTTCAGCCCGAACCGGAGCGTGCGAGTCCCGGATGCGTCCCACCAGGTGGGCAACTGCCTGCTCATCGCCCACGCCGCCCAGCGCCCTGGCTGCGCCCGCCCTCGAATCCGGGCCACCCGTGCGCAATACCTCGAGCAACTCGGGAACCAGTCCCGCCCCGGTGGCCGCGAGCACGTCGCCGGCGGCAATGCAGCCGGGGCCGTTTTCGCCCGAGAGCACTTCCAGTGCCGGCGCCGCAGCCGTCTCGCCCATGCCGCTGAGGCTCTCCGCGGCAGCTCTCCTGACCTGGGCTTCCGGATCGCTCAACAGCGGCACCAGGTCAGGGATGGCTTCACTACCCGCAACCCGCACTAGCCCGCGGGCGGCCGCCGCGCGGGTTGTTGCGAACTGGGAGCCCAGGCATTCACGCAGCACGGGCCCGGCGGCTTCCCCACCCGCCGAAAGTGCCGACAGAATGCGCTCGTCCACATTCCCGCTCTCGTCCACCAGGCGGGGCAGGAGCAGTTCGTATGCGACCTCCTGCATGTTGCCCAGGGCTTCGGTGGCTGCCGCCGTGACTGCCGCGTCGTCGAAGTACAGAGCGTCGATAAGCACCTCAGCGGCCTGCGGAGTGCCCATGAGACCCAGGGCCTCACATGCGCCGACACGCACAGGCTCGCGCAGGTCATCAAGAACCGAGGCGACGCACTCCACGTACCCCAGACGATGCGAGCGGCCCAGGGTCTCCAGCACCGCTAGCACAACATTGGGATCATCGTACGTGAGCAGCGATGCGACGGCGTCAAGGACCTCCGTCCCATGCATCGCCAGGGCCTCACAAACCCTGGATCTGCGCACAGGATCAGGTTCGCGCAGGCCGTCCATGAGCAGTTCGCCGGCGGACGGGCCTATGAGAGCCAGGGCCCGCGCCGCCTCGTGCCGCACTTGCTGGTCGTCGTCCGTTACCGCCCGCGCCAGGGCAGCGGTGGCGATGTCGTTCCGCATCGGCCCCAGGGCGCGCACCGCAACCAGTCGCGCCGCGGCGGAGGTCCGGTTCAGCAATGCAGCCACCGGTTCCGCGGCCACATCGCGCAGCTGCACCAGCAGATCGGTCACGAATGCGGCCAGCGGGGCGTCAGGTCCGGCAAGTGTTTCCACGAGCACGGGAACCGCCGCTTCCCCGAAGCTGCAGATCGCCGCCGCACGTGCCTCCCGCAGTGCCTCGGTCTCATCCAGGATTCCCTCGACCAGACCCCGCAGCGCGGGCTCGTACCTGAACTTCTGCACCGCGAGGACCGCCGCCGCGCGAACTTCCTCGTTTTCATCGTGCAGGTATTCGGACGCGGACGGAGCCACTCTTGGGTCGCCGATGAGCACCAGCGTGCGCAGACAGGCCGCGCGAACTTCGCCCCTTGTTTCGCTCAGGCCCTGGACCAGCCGGTCCACCGAGGCCGCCCCGATGGACACCAGCACGTCGGCGGCGGAGTAGCGCAGATCGGCGTCATCGCCCGCCAGCACGTCGAATACAGCCGGGACCGCCTGCGCGCCGAAGGACACCAGACTGGCGCTCGCAGCCGCCTGGACTGCGCGGTCCAGGTCGCCGGCTGCCCTGGTAAGCATGGGAATGGAGCCTGGATCCGGCAGCAGGCCAAGGGCGGTGGCCGCCGAGGCCCGGACGGACGCCACCGGACCGGCCAGCAGGGAGCGCAGAGTCGCGAGCCCCGGCTCGCCCGCGGACCGAAGACCCGCAAGTGCCGGCTGATCCCCGCCCGCATTGGGCTCGACCCGGCCCAGCAGGGCCTCGATGCCCGGCTGCCCGAGAGACGCCAGGGAAGTCGCGGCAGTGCAAGCCACAGCGCTGTCTTCGTCCCCCAGCATTCCGGTAAGGCGAGAGATGGCCACGGTGGGGCTGATCTCGGGGAGCAGCCGGCAGACACGCGCCCGGATGCGTGGCTCCGGATCATCCAGCAAGCCCGCAAGCGCTTCGGCATCCCCGGCCCTTCGGGCCAGCGCCAGAACTTCCACGGCACCGAACCGCGTCTCGCCCGCGGGAGAAGCAAGTTCGCCGCGGACCAGGTCCAGCGCCTGGTCTCCCAGAACAACCAGGCACTCGGCAACCCGCGCGAGATGATCCGCGTCTTGGTCGGCAAGCCCCGGCAGTAGCGCCCGGGCGCCCTCCTCGCCCAGCGCCTGGAGAACCCGAACCACCTCGGCACGCACGTCAGGAGACGCATCCACCGCCATACGCGCGCAGACGTCCAGACGGTCTGTGCAGTCCAGCAGGTCCAGGATGCGCAGGCCGCGCACCCGCTCGCTCTCTTGATCCGCGTCGAGCAAGGACCGCCCGGCTGCCTCAACATCGCTGCCGAGAGCCCGTGCAATCTGGGCGGCTCGGCACTCGCGGCTCCAACCGGCGGTCTCCAGCGCCGTGAGAAGCGCGGGCACAGCGGGCGCGCCTATCGCGACCACAGCAGCATGACGCGCCGCGGCGGAAGCGGGAGTATCGTCGTCCAGACCGACCAGGAGAGCCGGCACGCTCTCCACGCTGCCCAGCCGAGCCAGGGCCTTCGCCGCGGCCACTCGCACGGGCTCCGCATCATCACCCAGACGCTCAGCGATGGCGGGTGCGTCCGAGGCATCGCTCTGCCCCGCCAACAGTTCCAGAGCCCGCAAGCGGATCGCCGCGGATTGGTCGACCAGCGCCTCACAGATTACGGCGCGTGATGCCGGGTAGAGATCGGCCAGCACCCGGGTTGCCCGCGCAATGCCACGCTCGCTCCCTGCCCGGAATGTGGATGCCACCGGATCAATGGCCCTCTCACCCACCGCCCGCAGACAACTCGCCGCCGCATCCGCCACGCTGTCTTCGGGGTCGTCCATGGCATGGGCCAGGAGGATCAGATCGCCGTCAGTTCCGGCCAGCGCCAGCGCTCTGAGGCATTGCTCCCGGTATACCGGTGAGTCGGCCCCAGCACCCCCGCGCAGCACATCCAGCGCATCCTCCGCCGGCAATCCGAACACCCGGGCAACCACCGGGTCAAGCCGGCCCTGTCGATCGAGCAGCCGCTGGATCAGCGCGGGATGAGCAACAGGCCCCAGTTCGCCCAGGGCAACGGATGCGGCCTCGACCACTGGCTCCGACGGGTCGGCAAGCAGATCGGCCAGGCGGTGCGCGAGGGTCGCGCCCGGCCAGTTCAGACTGGCGTGGATTGCCTCGATACGCACATCGGGGTCCGGATCGCCCAACGCGTCGAGCACGGCGTCTCGGTCGGTATCCCGGGCGATGATGTGCAGGAGTCGCAGGGCCTCACGCCGAACGGTCGGGTCAGGATCGACCACCTTGGCCGCTGCGAGGTCGAGGACGGTCTCGCTCTGTACTGCCAACGCTGCCACCGCGTGTCGCCGAAGGGCCTCGTCCGGCGAACTGAGATCAGCCAACAGCGGGTCGGCATGTGCCGGCGGCAACTGAGCCAGTGCGAGGGCTGCGGCCAAACGGACTCGCTCATCGGCATCCGATGTCCGCAGGTACAGCCCGTGGCCCGCGCGCTCCAGCCGCATGTCGTGCAACGTGCGGGCGGCAAGGAGCCGGCGTTCGGGCGAGGGGTCGTCCAACAGGGCGACGATGGCGTCCTCCACAACCTCGCCCAGGCTCGCGAGGGCCGCCGCAAGCGCCGGGGACCCAGCCCACGCCGGGTTCTCCATCTTCTCGATAAGCGTCGGCACTGCGACCTGCCCGAAGGAGCACAGCGCTGCAAGGCGGGCATCGCGCGCGGCCGGAGTATCGTCGTCAATACCCTCCAGCAGCACGGGGACGGCGTCGGCATGCCCGATTTTCTGGATCGCGCGGGCCGCCGCCACCCGCACCGTCTCCGCTTTATCCCGCACGCGCTGAGTGAGATGCTCTCCCAGGCCATCGGGCTGGATGTCCGCGAGAACCTCGATCGCCCGGCTGCGCGCCCACGGGCTGGCATCGTCCCAACCGGCCGTGGGCGCTGCGTTGGCAACTTCGATCAGCGCCTGCGCCGCGGGCTGGCCAATCTGCCGCAGACAATCGGCGACGGGCTCGTGCAGGTCGCTCCGGTCAGACACAAGCGAGTCCACAAGCGGCTTGACCGCACTTCGGCCGAAAGCCACAAGCACCTCGCCTGCCGCCTGCCGGACGCGATAGTCGGGGTCAGCGAGCAGGCCGGTCACGGTGGACAGCCCGCGGGTGTAGCCCAGGGCTCCAAGGCAGCGGATGGCCCTCGCCCGGCCATCCCCGTCGGCCTGCGTTAGCGCGCGCTCCAGATGCTCGGTGGCCGGATCCCCGAAGGCCCGCAGAACCTCAAGGAGCGCCGGGGTGGGAGCCTCCTCCGGACTCGCGTGGGCAGCGATGAGTTCGCCCAGCGCGGGTTCCCCAAGGGAGACCAGCGCCCTGGTGACCCGCTCGCGCACCCCGGAATGCGCGTCCTCAATGGACTGCACCAGCGGTGCGACAGCCCCGAGCATCTCCAGCCCGGACGCCGCCGCGTAGCGCACCCGCGGGTCGTCGTCGGCCATGGCCAGCGCCAGGGGCTCCACTGCCGCCTGGGTCCCGATTCGAGCAATCACGGAGGCTGAGGCCACCCGTGCCTGCACTCCGCCCTCCAGCAGCGTGGCGGACAGTTGCCTCAGCGCGGGCTCACCGATCTGCACCAGCAGTTCGCCACACCGGCCCCGCACCATCTCCGCGTCAGATTCCAGTCCCCCGCAGAGAAGCGGAAGCGCCTGGCCGGCGTGCTCGAG
>JAGPGE010000289.1 GCA_018056145.1 Armatimonadota bacterium | reverse complement strand
GCCGCGTGCCCCTCAGCCCAAGGAGCACGGCGCTGAGCCCGAGATCGCTGACCCTGAGCCCGAGGTCATCGCACTGCCTGCGCCGGAGCAACCCGCTGCGCCGGCGCTGTCCTCCCGCGAAGCCATACTACGGGCGCTCGACGATGATGCGCCGGCGGAGCCGATGCGGCCCGAACAGCCGGCGGCGGTGGAGGACGACGAGCCGCCCAACGTCCAGGTCATCCAGCCGCACCTGGCCCTCGAAGACGCCCCTGAGGAACCCGAACCCGAACCCGAACCCGAACCCGAGAGCCCGACGCTGGCGCCCTCGGAGCACGGGCTGTTCACATACGAGATCGCAACGGGAGCGGCGCCAGTCGCGGACGCCGCCACCGTGGCTGCGTGGGCCGATGCGGCAGCCCGGGCGCTACTCTCTGTGGGCGCATCCCGGCCGGCGACGGGAGAGACACCCTCCGGCCGCGCAATCGCGTGGGCTCTTGACTTGGGCGAGCCGGGTGAGAACGCCCCCGCGGTGCTGGAGGACCTTCTTTGCGCGGCCTCCCGAGTCCTGGAGACCTGCGGCTACGGCGCCTTCGCGCGCGGCTTCCTCAGGATCGGGCGCAAGTACTTGGGTATCGGCGCAGTGAGCGGGCAAGACCGGGGCCTTGTGATCGCGTTGACGCTCCCCGGAGAAGCCAACCTGGGCATTGCCGACCTCGCCCTGGGCAAGGTCACGGCAGCTTTGCAGGACGAAGCGCTGCCTGCCTGGTCGCCGATCTCGCGCCCCGAGCCGATCCCTGCATACCCGGACGAGGATCTGCAGGGCCGCATTTCGCCGCTGTTCGCAGATCTGCCGGAAGCCGCCGGGTTAATTGCGACCGCGAGTTACTGCCCCGGCCGGCAGGTCGTGGTGCTTGCGCACCGGCAGCCAGGCAGCGCCCTGTCACCGGGTGATGCCGCCGCCGTATTCGGGCTGTGCGAAGATCTCTGCTTTGCATCCAGGCTGGCCGACTGCGACCGCGTGGTGCTCGCGGGAGAGACCGGCTCGGTGGTGCTCGGTCTCACGCAATTGGGCGGCCAGTACGTTCTCGTCGCGCTTGGTCATCCAGGGGTTCCAGGGGCAGCCGCCGCAGGGACCCGCCTCGACCAGTTGCTGCGCGCCGTAACACGCCGCCAGGACGCCGCCACCTCACCCGGAGAGTGAACGGAATGTCCGGGAACGCCCACTCAGACGCAGCCGCTGTTCTGCTCCTGGGGATTTGCCTGATCCTCTGCGCCGCGTGGTTGTACGGCGCATCGCCGGCGCCATGGGCGATCCCATCCTGGGCATGCCCGGCGGTGGTTGCGGCCCTCTATCTTGCAGTCGCCCTTGGGCTGGAGCGCCTTTCGCCCCGGGCGGCCGGGCTCTGGTCGCTCATGCTGGGCGGCCACATGCTGTACGCGGCGCTGATGTCGCTGGCTGTCCAGGCTCTGCGCCCGGGACCGGCGGACATCAACCTCGCCCTCGACTTCGCCCTGCGTAATGCCCCAGCGTGCCTGCTTCAGGTTTCCTTCGTGGTTCCGGCGGCGGCGGGACTCATCTGGCCGGCGCTTGCGGGGAGGCGTCCCGGGGCTCTGCCGCAACGTGAGATCGTGGCGGGGGCCACTGACGCCCGGCAACTCCTGACCAGCATCCTGGTGCTGGACTCGACTCGGGGAGTTGACCCATGCCTGGCACTGCGGGACCTAGCCACGAAGGCGCGGGAGCTGCTAGCCGAAGACGGGCAAGCGCCCGTTGGCCGCATCCCGGAATTGCCGGGCGAGCCTGTCGAAGCGCACGTCGTCGCTGAAGGAGTGAATGATGGGGAATCGGCGTGAAGGACTGTCGGGGCTGGTCAGAAGGCTCGGGACGTGGTGGAAAGCCCTGCGCGCGCCGGGGAAGTTCCTCTGCGACAGCTGCCGGTATGACTACAGGGGAGCCTGCGGGCGCCCCGAGCGCCCCAATGCCACACGCTGCGAAGACTACAAGCCGCGCTGACGCGCTCCGTTGGCCACTCTACTCGTCCTTCGTCCGGCCCGCAACCAGCAGGAACCTCACAGGCAGCATCAGAATCACGAGGCATGCGAAGGTGCTCAGGTAGCCCTGGAGCGCGTCCAGCCAGCGCAGTTCGTCGGCTCCCGACCATTCCACCGCATTGGCGGCCCTGTCCAGCGCGAGTATGCCGAATGCCAATGCGGCGCTGGCCCAGAGCCGGGTGCGTCCGTGGGCTTCCCGGTTCGCCACCAGCGCCAGCACGGCGGCCGAGAAGAACATGCACATGGACAGCATGTCGATGGTCGCGATGCCCAGGTTCACGCGCCGTCTGCCTCCCCGCTGCCAAGCCTCAAGAATGCCTCGCGGATGCCCCGCACGCCGATGACCATTGCGCCCGCTCCCGCGCTGCACAGGAGCAAATGCTCCAGAGTGTTGAGCACCCGGTGCTCGAGCATGTCATCCTGCCAAAGCTGCTCGAGGTTCGTGGCGATCTGTGCGCACAGGACCAGCACGAGCATGAAGAGGAAACGGGTCCACCACAGGCGCGTCCGTGCGCTGTTGGCCGGATGCGCGCGAGCCGCCATGGTGGCGGCGCAGGCCAGCGCCACAGCGATCAGCGCCACGATCTCGTTGATCTCGAACACGCCCACTCATCACACCCCTTCCACCGCAGCCGATTTGGCCCTAGAAGAAGTCCTCCACGTCGCGGCGCACGGGCGATCCCTTGAGAAGACCGGTCGCCACATCGAACTTGCTCATCAATTCGATCCCTGAGGGCCCAATGACGTACTCCTTGATCTCCTTGTCGTGGCTGACATACCGCGCCTTCAGGATCGACACGGCCCTGCGCATCTCACTTCCCAGTTCCACGTAGCGCAGGATGATCACGTTGTCCACCAGCGAGGAGACCATGACGCCACCGGTCACCTCGAACTCGCCCACGATGCCCGGGGTTTCGTCGCAGATGATGGACGTAGCCGGGCAGGCACACAGCGCGGAGACGAACCCGGTCAGGTCCGCTCTGGCCCTGGTGGGTTCCATGGGCGCTTTCGCGAGAGTGGACAGGGCATCCACCACGATACGCTGTGGCTTGAGTTCCTGGATCATCCGCACGATCCCGGACACCAGGAGCCCCATGGCGCCACGGCCTGGCCGGTGGCAGGACACGGTGATGAGACCATCCGGCCCGAGTTGGCTTTCCGGCATCTTCAGGCCGCGCGAAAGGCGGGCAAGCTCGGAGCCCGTCTGCTCGAAGGAGATGAACAGGCCGCGCTCGCCCGCTGCCGCCCCCGCCATGAGGAACTGCAGTCCGAGGATCGTCTTGCCCACGCCAGTGCTCCCGGCGACGATGGTCGTGGAGCCCTCCACGAGGCCGCCGGCCAGCATCTTGTCCAGACCCGCGGAGCCGGTGGTGATGAACCGTGGCTCCACGGGCGTAACCGCTTCCGGGACCGGCATGATGGCTGCGAGATCCGGCGCTACGACCATCCCATGGTCATTGATGTCGAACAGGTGCCGCCCGGCGATGTGCGGGCGTGCCCGGCTCTTGACCACCTCAAGCTCCCGCACCCTGGCTCCCGAGCTTTCCACCAGCCGATATTCCAGGCAGATCACCACGTCGCAGATGTAACGCTCGAAGGGGGCTCCATGGCGGCGAACATTGTCGGACTCGGTGATCAGCACAGAGGTGAGACCGTGGCGCTTGAAGCCGTTGCGGATGCCGTACACCAACTTGCGCAATTCGAAGGGGTCGCGCGAGAGGTTTCCCATCTGCGTAATGCTGTCCACCATCACGCGCATTGGGCCCATCTCTTCGACGTAGCGCGCGAACAGCCCGTCGGGGGCCATCGTGTCTTCCAGGAAGACTTCGGGGGATGTGCAGATCAGACCCAGCTTGCGATCCCGCTCGAGGGTGTGCAGGTCCCAGCCGTACGATTGCGCATCGCGGTGCAGCTCTTCGGGGAACTCCTCGAAGCTCACCACCAATCCCGGCTCGCCATACTGCACGATCCCCTGGTAGAGGAACTGCAGGCCAAGGGTGGTCTTACCCGCGCCCGGCGCACCCTCCACGACGACGCACGCTCCGGGAAGCAGGCCTCCGCACAGGATAGTGTCCAGCCCGGGGACACCGGTTCCGACAAGCCGCGTGTTGCTCACGCTGCACTCCTGGGCCATACCGACCTCTCCCAAACGCTGCTGTTGCTTACTAGCCGCAAGCGTTACGGTCAGGGGCCGTCCCGCAATCCGTGCTCTCTGCGGGCGCCCATTCCATGGTTCGTTCTCCACGCAGTCCGGCCCACCAGCCCTCCTCGTACGCGTCAGGCCGGATCGAAGACGCGTACGTGATCGACCACGAACACGTCCGGGAGCTGGTCCGCCTGGATCTCCCGGTTGGTGTTCATGCCACCGGCCGCGCCCCGGATTTCCGTGGTCACCAGCAGGAACTGAGGACATTGCGGCACGGCATCGGAGACCGTCCAGGTCTGCACGCCGTCGATGGTGAAGGTGAGCGCCTCCGGTGTCCAGAGCACGCCGTAGTTATGGTACTCGTCCTGCCAGTTCTCCACCTGGATGTCGCCGCTACCCCGTGACTGGTGATCGGCCCCGTAGCCGCCCCAATGGATGTTGTGACTGACCTTGCCGTTGCGCTCGAAGTTCTCCAGGACGTCGATCTCCACCCCGGTTCGAGCGTAGTCCAGGCTGCTGCCGATCACCGCGGACTGAATCCAGAAGGCTCCCCACCAGCCGGGCACTCGCGGGAGCTTGCAGCGGATTTCCCAGTAGCCGTATGTGTGCTCGAAAGTGGGCGTGGCCAGTTTGCCGATGGGCCAGATCATGTCCTTGTTGAAGCACATCGGCTCGCCGGGCCGGTCCATGAAATTCGAGCCGGTCTGGATCGCCCCGCAGTAGAACTGGCCGTCTCGCTCGAAAGCGGTCAGCTCCAACTGGCCTTTGCCGTTGAGCCGCACGGCTTCGGGAGTCCACTGGGGAACGCGGCGGCCGAAACGGTGCAGCCGGTAGAGCCACTTGCGCTCATCCAGTGTGTCCCCGTCGAACTCGTCATGCCACGCCAGTTGCCATTCGCCCTCGGGGAGGGTCGATGTGCTCAGATCCATGCAGCGCCCTGCTCCTTCCGGCTCCGGTTGCGACGCTGGCCCACCGACTAGATTCGGCACTCGCCCGGCGACTCCTGCAACTGCGCGCCGCTACCTTCAGAAGGCGTAGCTCAGGCACAGGATGACCATGACGGCGGCCAGAACGGACTTCAGCACCGTACCGGCAAGGCGTCCCATCACCGCACCCATTCCCGCGCGTCTTGCTTCCTCGCCGGACTTGCCCTGGCCGCGTTCGTACCAGTAACCGCCGGCGAATCCGCCCACAAGCCCGCCGATGATCGGACCGATCACGGGCACGAAGGCCCCGACGACGCTGCCGATCACCACAGCGCCGATCAGGCCGCCGACCATCGCCCAGATCATGCCCGCGGTGGAGCCGCCGTACTTCTTCACCCCGGCCGCACTCACCACATTGTCGCTAATTTCCGCCACCAGGGTGATTACGCCCAGCACCAGGAGCAGCCACCATTCCAGCTTCTCCCAGTGCGTGGCCGCCGAGTAGATCACCGCATCCACCAGGATCAGCACCGTACCGGGGAGCCCGAGGAGAGTGATGAATGCGCCGACGAACAGGGTGATGACGAACAGGGCAATGCCCAGGTATGCGAGAATGCCCGACAGAAACTCCATATGCGCCTCCTTCGGCTTCCAACGGGGCGGGCAAGGGATCCGGCCGGTCAGGCGATATTCGTCTCATCCTGCCGGCGTTCGGGCCGCGCAGTTCGCTGGTCGGTGCCCAGCGGGATTCGCCCCCGGGCTTTGGCGGCTTCCACCTCTCCCATTGCATCCAGCCTGTCCATTCGCTTCTCGAGGGCGTTCAGCCGGTCGAGGATCACCTGCATGTTGGCCGATATCTCCTTGCTCCCTAGGCCCAGAAGCTCCCGGTCCAATTCGGCCTGGCGCTCCTTCTCTTCCACCTCGAGCCGCGCCATCTTGTTCTTGTGGATCACCCAGATGCCGAATCCGATCACCCCGATGAAGCCGATGACCGCCACCAGCGGCACCGCGATGAACCCGAGCGCGACGAGAACCCAGTCGGGCATTGATGCTCCTCCATCCGTGGCGGGCCACGCCGAGAGTCGGACCCGCGAGTAGCGCTGTATCCCATAGAACAGTACACAAAGCCGGTTCGGTGGGCAAGGCCAATCGGTGGTGAGACCGGCGATTGTGCCGGGGGACGCGCGTGCTATAATCCCACAGGACAGGACCCGCTCAACAACACGGAACATGCATGGCTGTCACAGCGTCACACCCTCAGCCGGAGGCCTTCAGGTCGCCGGAGGCAGGTATACGGCAAATCGGGAGGTCGGTGGGGCAATGAGGCGCATTCTTGCGCTCGGTCTGTACATCCTGGTCCTGGCGCTCATGGCCGGCTGCGGAGGTGGGGGCGACGAATCCGCTCCGTCGGTGAACAATCAGACGGGGGTCCTGACGGGGAGCGTTGATCTCGCCAGCGGCTCGCCCGAGAAGTGCAGACTGCTTCTCAACGGTACGGAGCTGCCTGTGCGCGTGAACCCCGACGGCACTTTCCGCATTCCAAACATCCCGCCGGGCGAGCATGTCCTGGACATCATCGGCCCCGATGGATCTGAATCGGGCCGCACCCAGTTTGAGATCGAACCGGGCGAGGAGATCGAACTTCCGCCGATCAAGCCGCTTCCCGCGGGGCAGATCGCGGGTCTGGTCATCAAGAACGAAAACGGCGTCTGGGTCCCGGCGGTGGGTGTCGAGGTGGTCGCCCGCTCCGACATGATCTGGATCATGGACGACAAAGGAAACCCAACCATCGCTCCGGACGGGACGGCTGCCGGATCGTCGCCCTCCTCCGGCCCCGACAACACTGATGCGGCGGTCCCTTTCATCTACCCGCCGCCTCCGGGGTTCTCATACTCCGCGATTACGGATGATACCGGCAGCTTTGTGATGCGCGCTGTCCAAAGAGGCCCGTACTTTGTAACTGTCGCCGTTCCTGGATACATGCCCGGCGAGGCATTCGTCTATGTTGCTCCCGGGCAGACTGCCGTCGCGGACTTCCAGCTCTGGCCGGAGAAGGACCCTGAAGTCGGCAAGATCGTGGGCAAGGTCACCGGGGTGAGCCTGGACGGGACCCGGGCGCCCATCGCCGGAGCGAGTATCGAAGTCTACATGGAT
>JAGPGE010000288.1 GCA_018056145.1 Armatimonadota bacterium | reverse complement strand
CCCGCGCGGCGCGTTTCCTTGACTTGGCCCTTCGCGGGAAGCTATACTCAGCAAGGCAGGCCGTTGCGGTCGCCTCCCGGCGCCGCGACGTTTTTCTTGTGCTCTCCGGTTCGCAGTCCTGCCCGAGCCTTCCCGGCTTGCATCTATTACGACACGGCTTCTGAACCGTCCCTATGGCACTCATCTACGGCCCTGTAGCCGTTTTCCTCGTGGCGGGATTCGTCTTCGCGGCGATCACCATCGCTTTCGCTATGATCCTGCGTCCCGCGGATCAATATGACGAGAAGCGGATGGTGTATGAGTGCGGCATACCACCCATCGGGCCCGCCTGGAGCCGGTTCTTCGTACGCTACTACGTCATTGCCATCGTCTTCGTGATCTTCGAGATCGAGACCATCTTCCTCTTTCCCTGGGCCACCGTGTTCAGGAAGCTCAGCAAGCCCGACATGCTGGGCGCTCTGCCAGCCGGGGAAATGGGTATCTTCGTGGCCATCCTGCTCGTGGGGCTGGCCTATGTCTGGAAGAAAGGGGACCTGCGGTGGACATAATCAAGGCCGTCACCGAAGAGCCCCTGCGCAAAGGCGCCCGGGCCCATAAGGAAGGCCCGCTGTCCATCAAGTTCATCAGCATCGTGGACAAGGTGCTGAATACCGGCAAGGCGTGTTCGCTGTGGCCGCTGCAGTTCGGGCTTGCCTGCTGCGCCATCGAGATGATCGCCACTGCCGCCCCACGGTATGACTTGGACCGCTTCGGGATCATCATGCGCCCCACGCCCAGGCAGGCAGACTGCATGATCATCGCAGGAACAGTTACGGTGAAGATGGCGCCGGTCATCGAGCGCCTGTACCACCAGATGCCCGAGCCGAAATGGGTCATGGCGCTGGGCAACTGCGCGGTGAGCGGCGGGCGTTTCTACCAGGAAGCCTACAGCGTGGTCAAGGGCGTCGACCGGATCATCCCGGTGGACATCTATGTGCCGGGCTGTCCGCCGCGACCGGAGTCGCTGATTGAAGGCCTGCTGAAGCTGCATGAGAAGATCCGCGGGGAGTCCATCGCCGACGATCCGGTGCGTCACGGTATCCGGCCGGGGATGGAAGGCTACCCGGGTGAGTAATCCGAAGATGCGCCGGGCCGACCGGGAGATCACCGACCTGGAAGCCATCCTTGATGTGATCCGTGCGAGTCAGGTCTGCCGGGTTGCCATGTGTTGCGAGGATGGGCCGTACATCGTGCCCATGTCCTTCGGTCTCGGCGAAGGTTGCCTCTACCTGCACAGCGCGGGGGAGGGGCGAAAGCTGGAGGTCCTGAAGAGTGATCCGCGGGTGTGCGTGGAGTTCGAAGCGAATGTCGAACTGCTGCCGTCCGGGAACCCCTGCGCGATCGGGTTTCGGTACCGCAGCGCACTGGTTTTCGGCGAAGCGGAGTTCGTGACAGATTGCGCCGAGAAGCAACGCGGTCTGGACGCCATCGTCGCGCAGTACGCGCAGGGGATGGAACCGGTGCCGGCCTCAGCGCTGGACGGCGTGACCGTGGTTCGTGTGGACATTACGCGCATGACCGGCAAGAAGGCCCACTGCTGAACGAGGAATCGTGCATGACTGAGCTGCCCCGGGACATCTCCGAGCGTTTCGCCGACGCCGCGGCCATCGGGCCTGACGGCGCGGTGGAGATCACGCAGGCGCCGGAAGACCTGCGGGGGGCCCTGGAATACCTGGGCCTGGAGCGTCCCGAGCCGCTGGAGTATCTGATCGACCTGTTTGGTGTGGACCACGGCGACGAACTCGAGGTCATCTACCACCTGTCGATGATCGGCTCGCCGATGATCGTGCGGGTGAGCGCGAAGCTGCCCCGGCGCGGAGCGTCGGTGCAGACGGTGACTGACATCTGGCCGGGAGCTTCATGGCCGGAGCGCGAGATGCTGGAAATGTACGGCATCGGCGTGGAAGGGCATCCGGACCCGCGTCATCTGCTCCTGCCGGAGGGCTGGAAGGGCTTCCCGTTGCGGAAGGACTACGAATACCCGCAGGATCACCCGTGGCTAAGGCGGGATCCGCTGCGTGAAGAGCCCGCCGCCATCCTGAAGAAGGGTGACGAGCAGGCCTGATGCCGACGGCCGACCGAACTATGGCAGACCGACCCGCAGGGCAAACCGAAGAACTCGTCATCAACATGGGGCCGCAGCACCCGAGCACCCACGGGGTGCTGCGCGTGGTGCTTACGGTTGACGGCGAACTGGTCGTCGACGCCGACCCCGATGTGGGCTACCTGCACAGCTCACTGGAGAAGATCGGCGAGGCCCTTACGTGGCGCCAGTATGTCCCGTATACCGACCGCTACGACTATCTGAGTGCCATCAACAATGAGTTCGCCTTCGTGCGCGCGGTGGAGAAGCTTCTGGGGATCGAGGTCACGGAGCGCTGCGAGTACGTCCGGGTCATCATGGCCGAGGTGCAGCGCATCGCCAGTCACCTCATGTATTTCACGGCGATGGGCCTGGATGTCGGCGCAACCACGGTCTACCTGCACTGCTTTCGGGATCGCGAGCGGCTGATCGACCTGCTGGAGAACACCACGGGCCAGCGCCTCCTCTATCACTATTTCCGCATCGGCGGGCTGCGGAACGACCTGCCGTGCGATTTCGTGGATGGCCTGCGGAGTTTCATCGAGTACTTCCCGGCGCGCCTGCAGGAGTACGACAACCTGCTCACGCGCAACCGCGTTTTCCGGGCGCGCATGGAAAAGGTGGCGTCGATCAGCGCCGCAGACGCAATCCGCCTGGGCATGTCCGGGCCCTGTCTGCGGGCGTGCGGCGTGGACCACGACCTGCGCAAGGTCCTGGGCTATAGCGTGTACCCTGAGTTCGACTTTGATGTGCCCGTGTTCCAGGGCGGCGACGCCATGTCCCGGCATCTCGTGCGTTGCGAGGAGATGCGCCAGAGTCTGCGGATCCTGGAGCAGGCCATCGCGAAGCTGCCGGCGGGCGAGGTCAATGTGAACGTGCCGCGAGCGATCAAGCCTGAGCCGGGGCATGTATACGAGCGCATTGAAGGCCCGCGGGGCGAGGTGGGCTGCTACCTGGTGTCGGACGGCTCGGAGAAACCGGTGCGCGTTCGCTGGAGGCCGCCTTCGTACTTCAACCTACAGCCGCTGCCGGTGCTCATGCGCGGCGGGTATATCGCCGATACCGTGGTGGCCATCGCCAGTCTTGACATCATGCTGGGGGATATTGACAAGTAAGGGCACGTGGGATGTGGCGCTGTGATCCCGCTGATCGCCGACAACCTGGACGCGCTGGTGGAACTGTGCCGACACTACAGGGGAGAGCGTTTGGAGTTGGTCGGTTCCGCGGCTGGCGGAGAGTTCGACCGGGAGCGCAGTGACCTTGATTTCGTGGTGCAGTTCGCGCAGATGCCTCCGGTCGAGCACGCGGACTGCTATTTTGGGTTACTCCTGAGCCTGGAGAGGCTCTTTGGGCGACAGGTTGACCTGCTCGAAGCAGGCGCGATCTCTAACCCGTACGTTCGCCGCAGCATCGACGCGTCTCGGGTGTTGCTCTATGCCGCATGACGTACGCGCTTTCCTGTCGGACATTGTGGAGGCCTGTGCCCTGATTAGTGTGTTCATCCAGGGCGTCAGCTTGCAGCGGTACCGGGAGGATGCGTTGCTCCGGTCGGCCGTTGAGAGACAACTGATGATCATTGGCGAGGCTCTGCGGCAGGCACTGAACATGGCGCCGGAGTACGAAGCCAGGATCACCGACGCGCCGACGATCATCGCGTTCCGCAATCGCCTGGTACACGGCTACATGGCCATAGAGCACGATACTGTCTGGGGCGTCACCTAGGGTGACCTCCCGCTTCTAAAGCGGCAGATCGGGGAGATTCTTGACGAGCCGTGCACTGAGGGAGGCGTACCGTCGCCCGACTAAGCGCGAGTTGCAGCCCGAACTGAGAACGGACTGACCATGTCACTGCTCCGATCAATCCTGACCGCAATCAACGAGTGGCTCAATGGTTTGCTCACTTCGTGGGGCATGCCCGAGGACTGGGCGCGCCTGCTGGTTGAGATTCTGGCGTGGTGCGCCGGAGCGGTTTTCGCAATCGCCGTCATGATGTTCGCTGCGCTGGTGCTGGTGTACCTCGAACGCAAGGTGGCCGGGTACATTCAGGCGCGCGTGGGGCCCACCCGTGTCGGCCCGATAGGCCTGTTCCAGACGCCCATGGACGCGATCAAGCTCCTGCTAAAGGAGGACATCGTGCCCATCGGCGCGGACAAGATCCTCCACGCCGTCGCGCCGGTGCTGTTCTTCACCGTCTCGCTCATGGCGTGGGCAGTCATCCCGTGGGATAAGGACGTGGTCGTGGGCGCCGTGCTGGATCAGAACGTGGGTGTTCTGTACCTGCTGGGGGTCAGCGGCATCACGGTCATCGCCATGCTCATGGGCGGGTGGGGTTCGAACAACAAGTGGTCGCTCATCGGCGCGGTCCGCGCGGGCGCGCAGATGCTCAGTTACGAGATCCCGCTGCTGCTGTCGCTGCTGTGCGTGGTGCTGGTGGCTGAATCCCTGAGTTTCGGGGAGATCGTGAACCGCCAGAGCGGCGGGATCATCGCCTGGAACATCTTCCGGCCGTGGCTGTGGCTGCCGGCGCTGCTGTTCATCATCGCCATGTTCGCGGAAGTCGCCAGGCAGCCCTTCGACCTGCCCGAAGCCGAGAGCGAGCTTGTGGCGGGGTACCATACGGAGTATTCGGGGATGAAGTTCGCCCTGTTCTTCCTGGGCGAGTATGCCAATATCCTCCTGATTTCGGTGGTCGTGGCCGTGGTATTCCTGGGCGGCTGGCTGTCGCCCTTCGGCCCGGGGGACACCATCATCCCGGGCATCGTCTGGCTCTTCGCGAAGGCCGCTCTGCTCATCTTCTTCGTGCTGTGGGTGCGCTGGACACTGCCGCGTATGCGCCCCGACCAGATGATGTCGCTGTCGTGGAAGTTCATGGTGCCCGCGGGGTTCGTGGCGCTGGCGATCACCACCGCCTGCGTGGCCCTGATTCCGGGAGCGTGAGGGAGACGGGCGCCCGCCTGCGGTTGTCGAGGAGGCAATGAGGATGGTGCGCACCTATACGGTGGTTCTGCTGCGTGAGGAGGACGGCGGCTTCTCCGTCTACGTCCCGGCTCTGGACGCAGCCACCCAGGGCGACGACGTCGAGGAAGCCCTGTACATGGCGCGTGACATGATCGAAGGATTTCTCGCCGTGCTGCAGGAGGATGGGAAGCCCATCCCGCCGGACGCCGAGTCCTTCACCATCGATGTTGCGGGCGTGTCGCAGGCGATTGTCCGCAAGGTCACAGTCACCGAGGCGAAGGCGGTTGCCTAAGCTGCCGATAGTCTCGGGGGAGGACACGGTGAAAGCGCTCTTGCGGGCCGGGTACGTCGTACGACGGCAGACCGGCGGGCACAGAATCATGCAGCATCCGGGACATGGCGGAGTGGTGCCCGTTCCCATACACGGCGGCAAGGACCTGAAGCCCGGCACCTTGCGCAGCATCGTCCGGCAGGCCGGTCTGACCGTTGAGCAGTTCTGCGACTTGCTGAAATGAACTCTCGTGCCGAAGCGGCATGAGATCGGAACGCGACGCCGGGAAACGGACCAACCCATGACGCGACCTGAGAACTCACAACCTGCGCGGACCGGACTTGCCGCTGACATCGTCGGCACGGCCCTGAGCATCCTGAAGGGCCTGTGGGTGACGCTGATCACCTTCTGGCGGCCGAAGGTTACGGTCCAATACCCGCACCGCGACCCGGCGGAGGACTACAAGCCGCGGCCTGGATACCGCGGGGATTTCGCGCTGATCACGGACCGCGAGACCGGCCAACTGCGGTGCACTGCCTGCATGAGTTGCGTGCGCATCTGCCCGGACAAGTGCATCCACATCGTGGGCGAGGGCAAGGGCAAGGAGCGCAAGCCGACCGAGTTCTACATCGACATCGGCCTGTGCATGTTCTGTCACCTGTGCGTGGAGGCGTGCCCCTTCGAGGCCATCACGATGACCACCGACTACGAGCAGTCCGAGTACGACCCGCGCGCGCTGATTCGCGATCTGAACACCTTGACCGCGCGCGGCATTGAGTTCGAGGACGTGCAGCGCGTGCAGACCGTGTGCCAGCCCGAGACCGCCGCATCCGAACCCGGGACGGAGCCGCAATGATCGCAAGCGACTGGCTCGAACAACTGGGGTTCCTGCTGGTGGCCCTGTTTACGCTGGGCTGCGCGCTGGGTGTCATCCTGGCCCGGCGGGTGATGCATGCCGCGCTGTGGCTGCTGCCCACGCTGTTCGGTGTGGCCGGGGCGTTTGCGCTCATGGGCGCCCATGTGCTTTTCGCACTGCAGATCCTGGTATACGCCGGGGCCATCGCGGTGCTGATTCTGTTTGGCGTCATGCTCATGGAAGACAATGCGGCACGCGACCGTCTTCCGCGCTGGATATCAAAACGCCTGCCGGTAAAGTACGAGCCGCAGACCAACGTGGTCCTGTACTACTACAGCGGGATGCAGCACGTGATCGCCGGGGTGCTCGCGGCGGGTGGGTTATTCGTGGTCACCGTCGCCGCTCTGGCCGAAGCCGCTTGGTTCCAGCAGTGGAAGCCCCTGCGGCCTGAACTGCCCGGGAGGGTCGTTGGCACCGATGTCCAGCGGATCGGCGAAATGTTCCTGGACGCCTATCTCCTGCCTTTCGAGGTGGCGTCGGTGGTGCTGCTGGTAGCGCTGATTGGCTCTGTTGTGATTGCCCGGCGCGATCCGGGGGACGAGAAGCGCAGTGACCCGGTTCAGGGAGGCGATGGCGAGTGACGCTGCCCGACATCGGCCTCACGCACTACATGGTTTTCGCGTCGCTGCTCTTCTGTATGGGTCTGTTCGCGGTGATGGTGCGGCGGCATGCCGTGGCAGTGCTGCTCGGAGTCGAGTTGATGCTGAATGCGGCGAATATCAACCTGGTGGCGATCGGGCGGTTCCTGGCGCCTGTGTCGGGCCCGGCCTTCGGCGGCCAGGTGTTCGCGCTGATCGTCATGACGCTCGCGGCGTGCGAAGTCGCAGTGGGCCTGGCGATCATCATCTGCCTGTACCGCAACCGGGGCATCACCAACCCCGATCAGGCATCAGACATGAAGTGGTAATCCCGGCGGCTGATGGCCGCCCGTGATCCAGGGCGCTATGCTTGAACTTGCCTGGCTGATACCCATAAGCCCGTTAGTGGCCTGCGCGGTGCTGATCTTCTTCGGCAGCGCATTG
>JAGPGE010000287.1 GCA_018056145.1 Armatimonadota bacterium | reverse complement strand
TGGCGGCGCGCGTGTTGGGCAGGCGCTCGACCCGGCCAATGTCTGCATTGCTCAGCCGCACGCCGTCTGGAACGGGGCGGATCGACACATCATCAATCAGAATCGTCCCGGCCTCCAGCACCTGGAACACGAGTACAACCTGCTTCGCCCCGGGCACCAGTTCGGCGAACCAGTTGGAGGTCTTCCAGTTCGAGACCGGGCGCAGGGGACGGGCCTCGTCCCAGAGCGGACGGGTCTCCCACTGTGTGGTCAGGAAGTCCTGGTCGAAGGAGACCAGCATCACCTGGGCCTGCGGGTCGTTCTCAGTGCGGTACTTGCAGGTCACCATGAGCCGGTCGCCGGGCGTTCCGGTCACATCTATCGGGCGCGAGAAAGCCCCGTAGACCGACTTGCCGGCATCCACGGTGATCGCCAGGCAACGCTGCCCGGAAGCCCCGCCACGACGCGCCTGCACCGTTCCCTGGGTAGCCACGGTCCACGACCGCGCCGCCCAGTTCTCGGGCATGTTCTTGTCGTCCACGGCCTCGAAACCGCCGTTCATCACAAGGTTGCCTGACCAGGCAAGACTGCACAGGCCAAACGCGGCGGCGACCAGAAAGCTGCGAAGCGGCGACATCATGCTGGCAATCACTCCTGACGCGACAGGGCGGGACCAGGCGCGCGCCTGCCCTTGAGAACATAGAAATGCCGGACCAGCGTGTTGCCGCGGACCCGGGCGAGATCGGTGACTTCCAAGCCGCACCGCTCGAAGAGTCTCTCACCGCGCTCTCCGAGGATCACCGCGATTCTCAGCGCCCGTGGGGCCAGATTGTTCAGCACATCCTCATAGAGACCTTCGCTCGGGTGGGTCGTGTGGCCGTACGGAAAGTCGATCACCACCGCGTCCCACTGTCCACGCACCGTTCGTGCGTCAGCCACCGCCACCGCGGGCGGCATCCCGAAATGCAAAAGGTTTTCGCGCGCGGCAAAGGCATTCGCGAGGGCGATGTCGCTGCCCCACGCCCGGATCCCCATGTGCCGGGCCTCGATCAGGCACGTCCCGCAGCCGCAACACGGGTCTAACAACGTATCACCCGGCGCGGCCACCAGGTTCACCAGCGCCCTGGCATGCCGCGCGCTCAGTGCCTGGGACAGGTTCCGCGGCCGGCCCTGCTGCGCGAGGTCTCCCCGGACGCCCGTCGAGATTGTCCGCGCAAGCCACCAGTCATTCCGACAGCAGATAGCCGCAAAACGTTCCCTCGGGCGTGACAGATCCGGCCAGCCGCGCATGCAGTCCGCGATGCGGCGGGCGACGTCCATCCCATGTTCGGCAGGCCGGGGCGGGAGCTTGTGCACATCGATCCGAAACCCGTCGGAACTCAGGCCGACGCCGGCCACCTCCGCGCACAGCTCGTCCAGCGACTGGCCGTGCGCGATGATCTCCGCGCACGTCCGGACGTATGCTGAGCGTGAGATGTCGCAGGCGACCGGGCCGATCCCGACGCGGCCCGAAGCATGGCAGCCGGCTAGCGCCCGCAGTTCAGCCTGCGCGAGTTCGGCATCCTGTTCATCGGTGGAAAGCAGGTAGATGAAGGGCATGTGTTCCCGTGGTCTTCGGATGATGATCGCCCCGGTCTCGTCGCGGGCCTCTGCCGGGTCCAGACGTCCGCTTCACCGCGCGCAGCCCTCGTCCGCGACGACCTTCCAGGGCGCGCTCTCAAGCGGGGCCTCGACCGGGCCGAGACATGCTTTCCAGTCAACCCCCGCGGCGCGCACTGCCGCCTTGAACCCGCCGAAATCCGCGCCAGCGAGGGACGCTTCCAGGATTGGGCGGCACAACTCGCGCCCGCCCCGGCTCAGAATAGCCTGGGCCTCGGACCAGCGCACCGAGCCGCTGGTTACGTCATGGATGCCCGCGCGTTGCAGCCCGGACAGGACCGCGCCGATCCGCCTGCGGAACGCGCTCCCGGTCAGAAACGCCTCGCCTTCGTACGCAGTGTGGGGCTTCGGAACGAACGGGTTGACGGAGACGGAAAACCAGGCGGACCCTGCGCGGTCCCGCAGGCGGGACAATAGCCCCGCTATGGCCCGCGCGTCTGCGTCCGTCTCGCCGGGCAGTCCCACCAAGAAGTAGAGTTTGAACCTGCGGATCCCCGCGGCGACCGCACGTTCGACGCAGTTGAAAAGCTCTTCGTCGCTCATTGGTTTGCCCACGCGACGACGCAGTGCCTCAGTGCCGGCCTCCGGAGCCAGCGTCAGTTGATGCTGACCGGCCTGCCCGAGCAGTGCCAGGAGAGCATCGGATGCCGTCTCGGCCCGGACCGAAGAGACCGACACTTCCGCACCCATTTCCGACAGGGCAGCCCACAGCGTTTCGCCCTCGGGGTAGTCGGAAACCGCGGTGGAGACGAGCCCCACCCGTGGCGTGCTGTCCATGACCTGGCCGATCCGGTCCAGCAGCATGCCCGCAGGGCGGGTGCGCCAGGGCCGGTAGATGCGCCTGGCAAGGCAGAAGGAGCAGCCCCGTGCGCACCCACGGGAGATCTCGATCAGGAACCGGTCCGCGAAGGTGGTGTTTGGGGTGAGGATCGCCGATTCCGTCGAGAATACGGATAGATCCGGCGCGTACAGCCTGCCCACGCGCCGCCTGTCCGCTCCCAGCACCGGGGCGTGTTCGGACAGCCATGGCAGGTACAGGCCCGCATCCCCGCAGACATGCGCGGCCTCCTCGCGCAGCCGGTCCAGCTTCGCTTCGCGCCCTCTGGGGGAGACGCAGATGTCAGCGAGAGCGTCCGCAAAGGGCTCAAGTTCACCGATCCAGAGCGCATCGGCGAAATCCGCCAGCGGCTCGGGGTTCGCCGTCACCGCCGGGCCGCCCATAATCACCAGCGGATGGCGACTATCGCGATCCTGCCGCAGCGGGGGAACGCCCCCCGAATTGAGCATCGCCGGGATGTGGAGCCAGTCAAGCTCGAAGGACGAAGAGACCAGGAGAGTGTCGAAGCTGGTCAGCAGTGCCTGAGACTCCAGCGACCGCACCTCCCGCAGTGGGTGGTTGGCAGGCATGAACGCGCGTTCACACGCCACTCCGCGCTGGTTCAGGAGCGCATAGAGGGTCTGCACCGACAGGCTGCTCATGCCCGGCCCGTATGTGTTCGGGAAGACCACCACCGCGCGCCCCCGGCCCTGCGGGATCTCGGGGAGCAGGTGAGTCTCGGCGGCCAGGAGTGTGTCGCGGTCTAGTTCAGTCATGCGCTCGGCCAGTATGGGCGATTGGCAGAAGGGGCGCGAGAGCACCCTCTGCCGCTCTCACGACCCCATATCCCGCCCGCATTATAGCATACCCTTCGGTGGCTGTCGCAGCGGCTCGCTGGAGCGTCAGGAAAAGACGAAACCGCCGCCAGGATCGCCTCGGCGGCGGCTGTGTCTGGTGATCTTTGTGCGAAGATCTACAGCTTCGGCAGGTAGTTCTCGAGTTCGTACTGGTGGACGACCTTGCGATAGTTGTCCCATTCGATCTTCTTGTTCTCGATGAGCTTGCTGTGGACATGCTCGCCCAGACACTCCTTGAGGAGCGCGCTGTGCTCGGCAAGCTCGATGGCCTGCGCGAGGTTACCGGGCAGGCTACCGATCCCGCGCGCTTCCCGCTCGGCCGCGTCCATCTCGTACACGTTCTCCTCCACCGCGGCGCAGCACTCCTGCCCCTCCTCGATGCCCTTGAGACCGGCGGCCAGCATGACGGCGAAGGCAAGGTACGGATTGCAGGCCGGGTCCGGCGAGCGCAGCTCGATGCGGGTGGCCTTTTCCTTGCCGGGCTGGTACTCGGGGACCCGGATCATGTCGGACCGGTTGCGGCGAGCCCAGGACAAATACACAGGAGCCTCGAAACCCGGAACCAGGCGCTTGTAGGAGTTCACCCACTGGTTGGTGACCAGGCAGAACTCCGGCGCGTACTTCATGATCCCCGCGATGTAGCACTTGGCGGTGCAGGACAGATGCATCGGGTCACTGGGGTCGTAGAAAGCGTTCTTGTCGCCCATGAACAGGGACTGGTGCGTGTGCATGCCGCTGCCGTTCTCCCCGGACATCGGCTTGGGCATGAAGGTCGCATACACGCCCTGCATGCGAGCGACTTCCTTGACCACCAGGCGGTAGGTCATGGCATTGTCGGCCATCGTGAGGGCATCGGTGTAGCGCAGGTCGATCTCGTGCTGGCTGGGTGCGACTTCATGGTGGCTGTACTCCACGTCGATGCCCATCGCCTCCAGCGCAAGGACGGTCTCGCGGCGGAGGTCGGCGGACACGTCGGAGGGGACCAGGTCGAAATAGCCCGCATGGTCCAGAGGCTCCGTGGACCTGTCGGAAGCGAAGTAGAAGTACTCAAGCTCCGGCCCGACGTAGAAGATGTAGCCCAGCTCTTCGGCCTTCTTCAGGTTCCGGCGCAGGACGTAGCGGGGGTCGCCCACATACGGCTCGCCTTCGGGCCTGAGCACATCGCAGAACAGGCGGGCCACCGCGCCGCCCTCGGTGGGACGCCAGGGGATCAGCTGCCAGGTGGACGGGTCCGGCATGGCCACCATGTCGCTCTCGTCGATCCGTGCGAAGCCTTCGATAGAGGACCCGTCGAAGCCCATCCCGAACTCCAGAGCGCCCTCCAGCTCCTCCACCGTGATCGCGAAGCTCTTCAGGTATCCCAGAATGTCAGTGAACCACAAGCGGATGAACTTCACATTCTGTTCCTTGGCCGCCTCGAGCACATACTTTTTCGCGTCGTCCATTGTCAGCGTCCTCCTGGTTTCATTGGGCTCACAGCCCCTCGGTTGCTCGTGATATTATGCCCGGCGTGTTTCCGATTTGTTTCATGGCCGCGAAATCACCCAGCAGCCCCCCGAAGGACGGTTCGGGTACAAGGGCGAATGACACCAAAGACTGGTCACTGCCGCCAAGGAGGCCTCGGATGTCCACCATGCTCCCCATTGCCTGCATTGTCGCCCTATCCGCCGCTCTCTGCAGCTTCGCCCAGGAGGACAGGCTGCCCGCGCCGCCCGAGGGCAAGACCTGGAAGCTCGTTTGGAACGATGAGTTCAACGGGACCGTTCTTGATGAGAACAAGTGGCAGGTGTTCGACAACAGCCCTCGCCGAGACGGATTCTGGATGCGCAGCACGGTGAATCTCGACGGCAAGGGCAATCTGGTCATGAGCACCGTCAAAGAGGGGGACAAGTACCTGGATGGCTGCATCCGCACCCGGGGGAAGTTCGAGCATGCCTTCGGGTACTTCACCATCCGCGTGAAACTCCAGAAGCAGCCCGGGCACTGGTCGGCGTTCTGGCTCATGGGCGACAGCGTCGGGAAGGTCGGCGATGAGGGCCGCGACGGAACAGAGATCGACATCTTCGAGAAGCCCTGGCTCAACGACACGGTTCAGCATGCCCTGCACTGGGACGGCTACGGAGAGCACCATAGGTCGGCAGGTCAGAAGGTGGAGATTCCCGGCGTCATGGAAGGCTTCCACACCTTCAGCCTGTGGTGGAAGACCGACGAGTATATCTTCTACGTGGACGGCAAGGAAACTTGGCGCACCAACGCCGGCGGCGTCTGCCAGGTCCCTTTGTTCATCAAGGTGAGTGACGAGATCGGCAAGTGGGCCGGGGACATCGCTGCCGCGAAACTGCCAGATCAGTTCGTGGTGGATTACGTTCGCGTGTATGACCTTTTCGACGCAGAGTAGGCGCATACTATCGCTGGTCATTACGATTTGTCCGCAATTGACGGAGGTTTCCTCTATGCGCAACATAGCCGCCGTGGTCCTGCTCGGCCTGCTTCTGCCCTTGCCGGCCCTGGCCCAGGACACCGATCAGGACGGTATCCCGGACGCCATCGAACAGACCCTAGGAACCAACCCCCAGCTGCCCGAGACATTGCGACTGGTGCTTGAGGACGGGGCGGAGTCGGCTGCCCGAATCGCGGCCGAGGGCTATAACGCGGCCAAGGACGTGCAGAGCGTGGAGTTCGGGCACGTCGCGGAGAACCGGTATCTCTGGAAGGTGAACTTCGCAGGCACGCCGGAACCGATGAGCACCGTCCTTCATCTCTACCTGGATGCCGACTGCAACGAAGCCACCGGTCGCCCGGGTCCTGCAAACGCCTACGTTACCGGCACCGACTACATGCTCAGCGTGGTTGGCGGCGGCGCCAACCCGGCTCGTTTCGGGGCTGATGGCACCCGCTCTGCCGGCCCGTCCATGTCCTTCGCAGCCCTGGGCAACAGCGTCTTCATCTCCTCGGACCTGGATCTCGCCCGGGACGATCAGGGCATCCGCTTTGGGCTGTACGTGCTGTGCCATGATGTGACGCAGCCGGGGGAGCAGCCGAAGATGGACGACTCGGTGCCGAAGAAGCTGGTGAGCGGTCAGCCCATTGTCGACCGGGAGAAGATCATGCGCCCTGAGGACCGCACGGAGAACTGGCGGATCACCGCCACCCATGGGCTGGACATCTTGCGCGCTCTGCTGGCCGATCCGGACACAGTGCAGGTGCGCTACGACCAGCTTGAGTGCGATGGGTACGCGGTGGACATCCAAACCCAGCGGCGCTTCGGGCATGTATCCCGAAAGGGGCTCGGCGGGAAGGTCACGGCCCGCGCACCCAAGGCCGGGAAGTATTACGTCGGGTTCATGATGTACGACGACGGCAACGATGAACGGGTGGCCGTCTACCTGAGGGGCGAACTCGCAGGCCTCGCGCTGGCCCGAAATGACAATAACCGGGACTGGCTCTTCTACCTCAGCGACCCGGTGGACATTGCCGAAGGAGACGAAGTGACCCTCGTCGCGTTGGGGCCTTCGGGGTTGCACGGCATCTGCAATGTCCTGTTCTTCCCGCGCGCGCCGGAAACCCGGGGCGTCGAGAACAAGGTGGAAAACACCCTCTGGGCAGGGGTTGTCAATGAGCCCGGTCGCGTGAACATCTCCTGGACCACCACCTGGCCAGGCCGCAGCCGCTTCGAGTACGGAACCACCACGGAGTACGGGCAGGTGGCCGAAGAGGACTGCTACCGCATTGTCCACAAGGCTCGGTTGGCCGGCCTGGACCCGGACGCGACTTACCACGGTCGCGCCGTTGGTTTCGCCCGGGACGGCAGCCCGTACTACGGCCCGGACATCACCTTTGACGCGAAGGGCATCATCCCTCCGGAGACCCAGGCTGACACCGCTCGGGTGCCTCTGACCGTGCGCAATCAGCACGACTTCGCACTGACTGGCTGGCCCACCACCGCCGGCGTTCCCTTCCCGCGGGGCGTGCTCGGTAGCGCGGACAATGTCCGTATCC
>JAGPGE010000002.1 GCA_018056145.1 Armatimonadota bacterium | reverse complement strand
GTTCACGTTAGGCCCGGCGGAGTCGCCTCCTGGAAGGTGCATCTCGACAGCGAGTATCCGTGCGAGACCACCATCATCGTGGGCACTCCGCATCCGTGGCACGGTGACGCCCCGCGCCAGGAGATCACCTTGCCCGCTCGGGGAAGGACCACGGTGCAACTCAGCCTGGCCGTGCCGCCGGACGCGAAGCCGGGCATCGTTTCCTGGGACACCAAGTGCAATGTCACGCCGGCGGATGAGAAGCTGTCTTCGGAGGAGGTCCGCCGGGCGCTCTACTTCATCGTCCCCAAGAGGTAATTCGCCGCCCATTCTGAGGCCATCACTCGGATGCTTGCCTGAGCTTCAGGTGCGGGATGTCGGCGCCTTCCAGCCGACAGGGTCCCGCACACGTCCAATTACTGCCACTGCCGGGCTGCATAACCGCCTGCTGCGCCGCCCGTCCCATCTTGACTTCCGCGCCGTCCCGTGCATAATGAATGAACGTTCATTCATCCCATCGGCCCCGGAGCCCACTATGCCTCCAGCAGCCGATCCCGTGCGCGATCAGACCGTTGGGGCTGAACTCGACCGCCGCCAGCAAATCATCCAGGCCGCTGCGCGCGCCTTCGCCCGCAAGGGCTATCACGCCACTACGGTCAAGGACATCGCCGCCGAAGCAGACCTCTCCCCGGGCACCCTCTACCTCTACTTCCCGGGCAAGCGCGACATACTCACGGCTTTCCTCGAGCACGGCATGGGCCTTGCCCGCGAGTACGTCGAGACTATCGACGATCTCGACCCGCACGAAGCCTTGGTAGCGGTGATCGAAGAGCGCCTGGGCTTCCTGCGAGACCACCGCGACCTCGTGAAAGTCCTCATCAGCGAGGCGCTTTTCGACCCCGAACTTGCCTCGCGCCTTGAGGACCAGATCGCCGGCCAACTCGACTCCTTCATCGCGGACCTCATGGAGCGCTGGGCCCCCGGCATCACGGACCAGCGCAGACTGCGCCTCGCCGCCCGCACTTTCCAGGCGCAGATCATCTTCTGGGGCGTCCTGTGGCCAACCATCGCCCCGAACCAGACCGCCGCGCTCCTTGTGACCCCCGAAGAACTGGCCACCATTCTCCTGTCAGGCATCGAGGGTCTCGGAGGGCAGGTGCAGGCGGATGAGTGACCGCGGACCAGTCAAACGCATCCCGGTTCCCGTGCGCGTCATCCTCGCCATCGCGGTACTCGCGGGGGCCGGCGCCCTGATCTCGCGCGCTACCCAGAGCCTGCGCGCCAACGAAGACGGCCCCATTCGCGCCAGCGGGATCATCGAGTCGCGCACCATCGAGATCGCCTGCGAAGTGCCCGGAACCGTCCTGGTCTGCGAAGTGCGCGAGGGCGACCGGGTGGACAGGGATGACATCATCGCCACCATCACCGGCGAAGTCAGTGCCGCCGAGGTGGCTCGCGCGGAGGCATCGGTGGAGGCGGCCCGGGCGAACCTCGACCGCGCAATGGCCGCAGTGCGGCTCCAGCAGGGCATCGCATCAGGTGACGTGAACAGGGCGGCAGCGGGTGTCAACACCGCCCGGGCGCGCTCCCGGGACGTGCAGGCCGGTTCACGCCCCCAGGAAATCGCCGCTGCCAAGGCCAACTCCAGCCAGGCCCGGGCAGCCATGGAGGCCGCCGAAGCCAGACTTCGCCAACTGGAAGCCGGTCTCCGACCCGAAGAGATCCGCCAGGCTCAGGCATCCTACGAAGCTGCATCCGCGGACGTCGAGCGCGCCAGGGCGCAACTCGCCGACATCCAGGCCGGCGCCCGGGAGCAGGAGATCGAACAGGCCCGCGCCCAGGTCCAGAAGGCCCGCACCGCCCGGGAGAAGGCCCGCAAGGACTACGACCGAGTGGTCTCCATGGTCTCTCAGGGCGCCATGTCCCAGCAGGAACTGGACCGCGCTACCGCTTCATACGAGGCAGCCGAGGCCGATCTCGCCGCGGCGGAGCAGGCGCTGTCGCTGGTCCGGGCAGGCCCGAGGCCGGACCAGGTTCAGGCGGCCCAGGCCCAGCTGGATCAGTCGCTGGCCCGGCAACGCAGTGCATCCGAGGCGCTCACACTCGCTCGGAAGGGGCCGCGGCAGGAGGACATCGACCAGGCCCGTGCCGTGGTGCGCCAGGCCCGGGCCAGCTATGAATCCGCCCTCGCCCAACTCAGCCTCGTCCGCTCCGGGTCACGCCAGGGGGCAATCGAGACCGCCCGCGGGCAGGTGGGCGAAGCCCAGGCATCTCTGCTTCTCGCCCGTGAGAACCAGCGGCAGGTGGACATTCGCAAGCAGGAAGCCGAGGCCGCACAGGCGCAACTCGCTCAGGCACAGGCAGCCCTCATCGCGGCCCAAGCGAACCTGGAGAAGTTCACGGTCTCCGCGCCGCGTGCCGGGACGATCAGTCAAGTCTACGTCCGGCCGGGCGAAGTGGTGAAGCCCGGCTCATCCCTGGCAAGCCTGGTGGACTTCAGCGAAACCTGGGTCACCGTCTACGTGCCCGAGCCCCTCCTGCCCCGCATCCGCCTGGGACAGTCCGCCCTCGTTTTCGTGGACGGAATGCCCGACGTAAGCTTCCCGGGAACGGTCCGGCACGTTGCCACCGAAGCCGAGTTCACGCCCAAGTATGTGCAGACCCAGCAAGAGCGCGCCCGGACGGTTTTCGCGGTGGAAGTTGCCGTTGACAACCAAGACGGCCTGCTGAAGCCAGGCATGCCCGCGGATGTGGAGTTCGCCTCCGGCGCCGAAGGACAGGCATCCCCGTGAGCACCGCTCAAGCCATCAAGGCGGAGGGACTGCGCAAGACATTCGGCGAAGTCGTCGCCTGCGCCGGCGTGGACTTGACCGTGAGCAGCGGCGAGATCGTCGGCCTGCTCGGCCCCGACGGCGCCGGGAAGACCACTACCATGCGCATCCTCTGCGGCATCCTGCGCCCCGACTCCGGCTCGGCACACGTGGCCGGGCACGATGTCCTGCGCGAACCCGAGGCCGTCAAGCGGCGCATCGGCTACCTCCCCCAGCGCTTCAGTCTCCACCGGGATCTCACCGTGGACGAAAACATCCGATACTTCGCCGACCTGTATGAGGCGCCCCGCGGGGCCTGGGAAGAGCGGCGCGAGGAGTTGCTGGAGATCACTTACATGAAGCCTTTCCGGGCGCGCCAGGCCGGGCGGCTCTCCGGGGGCATGCGCCAGAAACTCTCCCTGCTGTGCACCCTCATCCACCGGCCCGAAGTCGTGCTCCTGGACGAGCCCACCACAGGCGTCGATCCCGTTTCGCGCCGGGATTTCTGGAAGATCCTGTATGACCTGCCACGCCAGGGGGTCACCCTGCTCATCACCACTCCGTACATGGACGAGGCCTCGCGTTGTAACCGCGTCGCCCTCATGTATGAGGGAGCGGTGATCGCAGCGGACACTCCCGCAGCCTTGCGGGAGGCGATCCCCGGCGCCATCTACGAGGTCTCGTGCCGGCCGCAACGCACCGCGCGAGAGGCGCTAAAGGCCTGCCCCGACGTGGCCAGCGTCGAGGTCTTCGGCGACCGCCTCCACATTCTCATGCATCCGGGAGCCGACGCGGAGCCGATCCGCAAGGCGCTGGCGCAGGCAGGAGTGGACTGCCAACGAATCCAGGAGGCCGAACCATCCCTGGAAGACGCATTCATGACCATGGTCACCGAGAGACACGGCATTTGACGACCAGTAAGACCAGGTAAGTCTCCCGCCAACCGGTGCGATGCCCCCAATGGCAGCCGTGGGATGTGCGCGTCGTCCAGCGCACAGGGCCCCACGGAACCCGGGGAGTCCCCCGAGGCAATACACACAAGAAAGGACGACCTGGTATCGCACCCGCAGTCGAAGTCCAGAACCTGATCCGCAATTTCGGCAGCTTCGTCGCGGTGAACGACGTGAGCTTCCAGGTTGCCGAGGGTGAAGTCTTCGGTTTCCTCGGGCCCAATGGCTCGGGCAAGTCCACTACCATTCGAATTCTCTGCGGGCTGCTTCTGCCCACCTCCGGCAGTGCGCGCGTCGCCGGAATCGACGTGGCCCGTGATCCCGAGCGCGTCCGCGCAACCATCGGCTACATGCCCCAGTTCTTCTCCCTATACGACGACCTCACGGTCGCCGAGAACATGGAGTTCTACGCGGGCCTGTATGGTGTGCGACGAAGTGACGCAAAGCCTAGGATCGCAGGCATCATCGAGCGTCTCGAACTCGGCCCGGTCCGCGACCGTCTCGCGAAGACCCTTTCCACCGGCTGGCGGCAGCGCCTGTCCCTCGGGACCAGCATGGTCCATGAGCCGCCGATACTGTACCTAGACGAACCGACCAGCGGCGTAGACCCTCTCACCCGTCGGCTCTTCTGGGAGCAGATCGATGATCTCGCCCACCATGGCGCCACGGTCTTCGTCACCACCCATGTCATGGACGAGGCCGAACACTGCACGCGCCTTGCCATGATGCACTACGGGCGGCTCATCGCCGAGGGCTCGCCCGAGCAGATGCGAAGCGAGCACGCTCAGAACCTGGTGGAAGTCCGCGCCGATCCGGTTTGGTCGGCGCTGGACGCGCTGGAGGGACGCGAGGGGATTGCCGAGGTGGCGCTCTACGGGGACGCCCTGCATGCCGAGTGCGCACCTGGAATCAAGGACCCCGTGGCACTGGTCACCGCTGCCCTCAATGCCGCCGGCGTAACCGTGGAACGCGCCATTCGCGTCTCCCCCACCATGGAAGATGTCTTCGTCTCCCTGGCGCGGGCCTACGAGCGCCCGGACACGGTGGGGAGTGACCGCGGATGATGCGCCGAATCGCCACCATCGCCCGGGCCGAATGGATTCACAACCTGCGCGACCCCCGCAGCCTGTTCGTCATCGTTGCCCTGCCGGTTCTGCTGCTGCTCGTCTACGGCTACGGCATCAACTTCGACCTGGACCACATCCCCTTCGCGGTACACGATCTCGACGGTTCCGACACCTCACGGGACGTGATCAACCAGTTCCGGCAGAACCGCTACTTCGACCTGATCGAGGTCATCCACGACCGGGCGCGCATCCAGGACCTGCTCGATCGCGGCACGGTGACTTTCGTCATGGTGATCCCGCCCGACATGGGGCGCGAACTGGGAGCCGGGCGCGGCGCCGAAGTGCAGGTCGCCCTGGACGGGGCCGATGTCACCCGCGCCAATGTTGCGGTGGCGTACGTCGAGGGCGCGCTTCTCGACTGGTCGGCCCAGTACAGCGAGCGCTTCGCCCGGGCGGCGGGAGTCAGTCTGTCTCCCGCCTTCACGGTCCACCCAACGATTCTCTACAATCCCGCCCTTGAGAGCACGAAGTTCATCGTGCCCGGCCTCATCGCGATCCTGCTCAGCATCCTCGCGGGCCTGCTCACATCCACCTGCATCGTGCGCGAACGCGAGTGGGGAAGCTTCGAGACTCTCGTCACCAGTCCCGCCCGGGCGCCGGAGATCCTCGTGGGCAAGATGATCCCGTACGTGGGCATCGCCTTCGCGGACGTTCTGCTGTCCATCGCCACCGGCAGACTGGTGTTCGGCGTGAGTCCCGCCGGAAGCATTCCGCTCCTGCTCGCGGCCAGCGTGCTGTACCTGGTGGCGTCACTCTCCATGGGCCTGCTCTTTTCAGTCATCGCGCCCACCCAGCGCCTGGCGATCCTCATCGCAACACTGGCCACGCTCCTGCCGGCGGTGCTCCTGTCCGGGTTCAGCTTCCCCATCGCCAGCATGCCGAAGGCCCTGCAGGTCGCCTCGAACCTGGTCCCGGCCACCCATTTCCTTATCGTGATCCGCGGCATCTACCTCAAGGCCGCGCCCTTTGCGGTGCTCAGACGCAGCCTGCTGATCCTGCTTGTCTTCACCCTCGCCATCGTGACCCTTGCGGCGAAACGATTCCGCAAGCAACTCTGAGCCGACCCGACTGTGTCGGAGAGGACCCATGACCCGTCTTCCCTACATCATCCGCAAGGAGTTCATCCAGATCCGCCGGGATCCCCTGACGATCCGGCTGATCATGGTTGCGCCGATCTTTCAGCTCATTCTATTCGGCTACGCGGCGACAAGCGATGTGCACCACGTGAAGGTGATGGTCTGCGACGCCGACCGCAGCCCCGAGAGCCGCCGGATCACCCAGGAGATCGCGAGCAGCTACTACTTCAGGCTGGTCGGCGTCGTGGATGACCCACGCGAGATAGAGCGTGCTCTGCTCAGGGGGACAGCCCAGCTTGGGGTCTACATCCCGCGAGACTTTGAACGGGACCTGGGTCGGGGTGAGACGCCCCAGGTCGGCCTGTACGTGGATGGGTCAGACTCCAACACGTCGGGTGTGGCGGCAGGGTACATGACGGGGCTGCTCAAGGAACACGCCGTGGGCATCAGCACCCTCGCGGCCCGCAAGGACGGCGCCTTCGGCGCGACTGTTCCCACTCTGCGTCCCGAACCGCGCGTCTGGTACAACCCGGAGCTGCGCAGCATCAACTACATGGTGCCCGGCGTCTTTGGCCTGATCCTGCTGGTGCTCACGGTCAACCTGGGCGGCCTGGCCATCGTGAAGGAGCGCGAGACGGGCACCCTCGAGCAACTCATGGTAACCCCGCTGCGTCGCAGCGAACTGATCCTGGGCAAGATGATTCCCTTCGGCATCATGACTTTCGTCGACTCCGGGATCGTCTTCCTTGTGGCGATCAACTGGTTCCACGTGCCTTTCCGGGGCAGTCTCGTCATTCTCTTCTCAATGGCCGCGGTTTTCCTCGTGAGCAACTTGGGCCTGGGGCTGCTCATCTCCGGCCTGTCACGATCCCAGCAGGAAGCGCAGATCCTGGCCTTCCTGCTGGTCATGCCCTCCGTGTTGCTGTCCGGGTTCATGTTCCCGATCCAGAACATGCCGCTCGTCATCCAGTACGTGACCTGCCTGATCCCCTTCCGGTACTTCCTGGAGATCGTGCGCGGCGTGTTTCTCAAGGGAGTGGGCGTCAGCGTACTCTGGCCGCAGATGCTCCTGCTGACCGCCTTCGCACTCGCCCTGGTCCTCTTGGGAATGGCCGCGTTCCGCAAGCGGCTGTAACCCCATCACTCAGGCTCGACCTGCGGGGGCATCGCTCCCATGAGCGACGTCCTCGCAGCCGCGATGTTCCGCGGGTTCTTGTCCGCATGCAGCCGGACCTCAATGTGCGAGTACCCCGACTGCACGCATGAGGTCACATTGGCTGCGAAAGCAAGCTTGCCGAACCGGTCCGCGGTGGTGCGCCGGTCGGGCCGGTCAATCCGCAGCTGCCGGAGCACCTTCTTCCCCTCCAGGTCGTACTTCACCACCCAGATGGAGTAGACGCCATTGGGCTCCAGCTTCTCGGCGGCAAGCTGAAGCCGGTGGAAGGTCTCGGTCATATTGCAGGCAATCACCGCCTTGCCCACGGCATCCGTATCCAGCGCGGTCCCGTTGAGTTGCACCGTGACATAAATCCACTCGCCGCCACCCTCCGGGGGTTCGTACGTGTCCTGCGCGAACCCCAAGACGGTCGTGAGCATCGCCGTCATGAGAATCAGCTGTCGGAAGCTCGTCATAGCACTCGCCTCCAGGTGGTGTATGTACCAGCCACACTTCATTGTACCCCGGATCCTCCGCAACACGCGCTTACGTGGCAGATAGAGCATGGTTCGAAGGGGCGAGGGAAATGGCCGCCTGGAGGGCGAAACAGAATGTGTGCGCGAGTGCGGGAGCATGTTGCAGGCGCGAGCGTCTTGCCCGACAGGACCGTGCTTTGAGCACGCCACTGAGGAATCTGCTCGTATGTCTTGCCATCGGCATCCTGTCCACTGCCGTGGCTGTGTACATCTGCTCCGAGGCCATGCGTTTCAGCCTAATCGGTCGGCTCTGCTTGCGTCTCGAGCTGGTCACAAATGAGTCCCGCGCCGCGAACGCCATCCCCAATGCCCCCGTCCCGACATCACGCTGGTCACCCTCGGAGAGCTGTCCCTGAGCCAACTCGGTTTCTAGCCCTGGTCCCCTGATTAGCGAGCGCGGGTCATCCGCAGCCTGCCTCTGGCGGGCGCGGCGTTCATCGGCGTGGTGGACATGCTCCAGGATGAAGACGGCCTCATGCGACACTTCCGCGTGAGCCGGGCCTACCAGGATGAGCGGGTGTTCACCATGCCCTGGTCCTGGCGGCGCTCAAACGCGGGCATGAGCCGGAGGAAACCGTGGCGCAGATCGCCGAAAGCGCCGCGATCCCCGACGAGCACATGCCGGACGGCAGCTATCTCTTCTCCTTCCGCATGCCGGGAAGAGGCTTCACCCGCACTCCGTGTTACCGCGTGCTGCGCGGCCAGTTCGGCAAACCCACCCGTGGACAGCTTGATGTGGGTGTCCGGAACCTTGCCGCGTCGCCGGTGCTTGGGCGAGGCCCATGCGGTCTGGCGCAACGGTGACCTGGGCATCACCGCCTGCAAGCAGCACTAGCTGGAGGGACCCGCGATCAATGCGCCGCTGGGAGCGCAGTTCACATACATCACCTTCGACCAGCTACAGCCTATGACGCGGTGGATGGGCCCATCACGTACGCCACCATCAACTGGAGTTTAGACAACCCGGCCGTGCAGGTGGACTCCACCGTTTCCGTGACGACCAAAGCCACCTCAGCTACCACTGCCACAATAACTGCCAATGCCGGCGTAGCACGGACGGCGAAGGCGGGATCATCGTGGCACCTGAAGGGGGCATCGAGATCGCAGTGCGCTGACCCGCGCGCCTCCTTTCCCTTGAGCAGGGGATGTTGGCCCTCGAGGGGAAACACAGTGATAGGTGCGCACACCGAGCGTTCACCTGGGCGCCCGGTGTGCGGTCCCCGGCGATTGGGAGGGATGCTCAACATGGCTTTGCGCATGGTGATCGCGCTCGCAGTCCTAATCATGTGTTGTGCTATGGCGGCGGCCGGCGAGACGGAACTGGTGATGAGCAACCCCGAAGCGATCGGGCTACCGGCGTGGCCTGTCACTGTCTGCGTGCCATTCCCGGTCGGCGAACTGCATGATACCGACGCCCTCGCGGTTCTGGGTCCCACCGGCCGGCCAATTCCCGCGCAATTCTCGGTTCAGACCCGCTGGTGGGCCCGCGACCGAAGCGTGCAGACCCTCCAGACCAGCTTCACCGCCAACCCGACCGTCCAGGGTTATCGCCTGACATGGGGCGAGTCCGCACCGCGCAACCCAGCGCCGCCTGTCCCAGTCCGGGTCACTCGCGAGGAGGCCGGCGTCACCCTCACCAATGGCCCGCTGCGGCTCCAGCTTGTGCCCGGCGCGCCCCGCATGAGAGCCATACTGGACTTTGACGCCGATGGAGACGAGAGCTTCTCCACCGACGAGCGGGTCTCGGATGCGCTGGAACTCTGGCAGCGCCCCCATGATGCAGGAACGGCGCCGGAGGAGATGGTGGTGGAGGAAGAGGGACCGGTCAAGGCGGTCATCCTGCTCAGGGGGCGTTTCGGTGAGGACAGCGGGAAGGACTGCCTCGGCTACCAGTTGCGGCTCACTCTCTGGGCGGGCATTCCCGCAATCGGCATCGACCACACATTCATCCAGGACACCGGCAAGGTCTTCATCGATGTGGACGAAGTGTCCATCGACATCCGCCTCCCCGCCGAACCGAAGACCGCGCGCTTCCAAGGACTGACGGCCGCGGGTGACAGGTCCTTCGAGCTCTCCGGTGACCAGTCCGTGCGCCTGTTGCAGGTTGGCCCCGGAAGGCCCCAGACCATCGCAGGCCTGGACTACGAGCCTTTCGCGCAGATGAGCGACGAGCGCAAGCAGTGGCGCACGCCCGAGGAGGACGGGCTGTGGGAGCGCGACGAGCGCATCAAGGAGTTCGCCGCAACCTGGACAGCCGACGATGCACGGGAAGTCGCGGACAAGAGCACCGGTTGGGTGACGGTCCAGCCCGAAGGCCGGTCATGGGCGCTCTCCGCAGGAGTGCGCTGGTTCTGGCAGCTTCACCCCAAGTCCGTCGAGATAACCCCGGAGGGGCTGCGGCTGGGCCTCCTTCCGAAGCTCGATAGGCCCCACCACATCCACCTCGGTGCGGCTAAGACACACTCAATTCTGCTGGCCCTGCACGAGTCCGGGCAGGCCGAGTTTGCGGGTTCATACCAGCGCGCACAGGACCGGCCCCCCATGGTGTTCCCCACTCCCGGCTGGATGTGCGCCAGCAAGGTCTGGGGCCCGATCCACCCGCGCACACCGGGGCAGTTCCGGCAGTATGAAAGGCGCGTCGAGGAATGGTGTGACAACCAGTTCGCGGCGGGCGTGGAACGCAACCAGCTCTATGGAATCTGGGACTTCGGCGACCTGCTCTACTCCGGCGGCCAGTGGCTGAACATGGAGACCGCGCTGGATTACGGCCTGTTCATCCAGTTCATCCGCACCGGTGACCGCAAGTACTTCGACTACTTCGAGCGCTGCATCCACCACTTCCGAGACGTGGATGTGAGCCACGGCGACCTGACCGAAGGCAGATTTGACTACGGTCTGTGGATCATGCCCGGTTATATGCCCGAGCGCCTGGCCAAGGAATGCGCCCGGGACGACGCCACCGGGCAGCAGTTGCGGGACGAGCTCTTCTACTACCTGGGCGACCAGCCGCCACCGAAGGGTGGCGTACGGCGCCACAGCTTCAACCATTACCAGAACGCGGGCTTTAGCCCGGCGCGGCTGGATACGGCCGCCGAGTTCAAACGCGGGCGGCTCTATGGGGGCACGTGCACCATCGGCGGGCACGGCTGGATCATTGGTGAGATCGCCCACTACATGCTCACAGGCGACCGCTACTCCCTGGAGACTGCGAACCTCAGCGGCGAACTGATCCTGTCCAGCCTCCGCGGGCTGCACGAGGGCCGAGACAACTGGAAGATGATCGACGTGGTGCATATGTACCGCGTCACCGGCGACCCGCGCTATCTGGAATTCGCCCGCGAGGCCGTGGACTACCACTGGGCCCGCCGCGGCGAGATCACCCAGCGCGTGGATGCACAGGCCGAGAGCCAGCTGATGTCGCCGTATTACACCATCGGGCAGTTCATCCGCGACTACTGCGACCTCACCGGCGACGCCGACGCCACAGCCAAGTTCGTGACAATGATCCGCGAATGGCTGGACGCGGTGGAAGACACCCGGCAACCGACCATCGGCGGGCCGGTGTTCGGGTACATCCGAGACTTCCTAGACAGCCGCTGCCACGGCGATTTTGCCGACCTCGCCTTCTCCGCCGAAGCCACCGGGGAACGGGAGTTCATCGACCGTGTGCTGCCCGACCTGCGACTGTACCTCGAACACTCCATTCACTCCACCGCGTTCTTTGAACTCCCGCGCATCATGGTCACCCTCGACCGCCTCGGAATCGATCCCCTTGACCGGTCATGGGAAGGCCAGGCCACCGGCCAATCCGTGGCCCGCGCCTGGGCAAAGAAAGCCGCCGGAGAGCCGCTGATCTTCTGGGTGGCCCTCTCCAGCGGATACCGGGTGCGTTCCGCGCAGCTGAAAGGTTCCGCCCAGGTGACAGGCCCCAACGGGTCGGTGGTGCGATCAGTGGAGATCGAGCGCGGCGGGCTCGACCTTTTCCCGCTGACAGTGCCGGCCGATCTGCCCGAGGGTATCTACAAGGCCGAGGTGAAGGCGCCGGAACAGAGCATCCGCATCGCCGGCGCGGAACCGCTTCTCACCTCGGCGCCGGTGACCACGGAACGTACTGCCGAAGGTGTGGCCGCGAGACTGGTGGACGGCGCGCGACTGCGGTACGCCTCGGCGGGGAACATTGACAGCGAGCACGGGACTCTGGAGGTGTGCATCACGCCGCTGTGGGAGGACACCTCGAAGCGCGAGAAAGCGGTCCCGTACCACTACTACCACGTTTTCGACTCGCGCGACGGCGAGTACGACTACGGCCTGAGCCTCTTCGTCTACGATGGTGGCGAGGTGAACGCCGGCAGATCCTTGATCGCGGCCTTCGCGGACAAGGACAAGGCAAGCTCCGTGCAGGTGCCCTGCCCGTGGAAGGCAGGCGAACTGCACCGGGTGGCCATGACCTGGGAGAAGACTGGCGATGGCACGGGCAACATCGCGCTGTTCGTGGACGGGAGGGAAGTGGCCCGGCAGAACCAGGCGCCCAACTTCCCTTCGCGCCCATACCGCCAGGAGCCTGAAGACGTGTTCGTCGTGGGCTGCAACTCCACCCACTCGTCGAACAGTCCTGCGCAGGTGCTGCTCCACTGGCTGCGGATCTCAGATACCGTCCGGGCGGAGATGGCCTCGGGGCAGCCGGACGCCGATGAACAGACAACCTTCCTTCTTACATTCGAGGGCGATGAGCCCATGCAGCCACAAGTCAGCAAGGGGCGAGGTGAGCCGAGATGAGCGAGACTCCGCAGTTCGTGCAGGTGACCACGTCAACGGGCGGCCTGGACGAGGCGCAGCATATCGCCCGTCTGCTGGTGGAGGAGAAGCTGGCCGCTTGCGCGCAGGTGGTGGGACCGATCCGCAGCACCTATTGGTGGAGGGGCGCCATAGAGACGGCGGAGGAGTACCTCCTGTTCCTGAAAACCACCCACGCAGCGTGCGAGCACGTTGTGAAGTCCATCCGCCGGAACCACTCCTTTGACACTCCAGAGATCATCTGCACGCCCATCGTCGCCGGCGATGAAAGCTATCTGGCATGGCTGCGCGAAACGGTGGAAGTGTGACGCGTTGGCTGTGTGGCGGGGGCGCCACTGCTTCCGGCGAAGACGAGGCAGTGCTCTACCTACGGAGCACACCAGGTAGGGCCTGGTGTGGCGCCCTCTCACGCCCGCGCCGGTGGAGATTTCACAGAACTGTCCATGTGACCCTAGGGTCACAAATAACGGGGTTACACACAAGCGCCCCGATGCGCGACCGGGGTCTCTTGATCCCTGGAGGACGAACATGAGACACGCGGCCATCCTGCTCACGTGCCTGACATCTGGCCTCTGCTTTGCCTGGAACGGTCATGAGGTGACCGAGGGCGACCTGAAGCTGTTCATCCAGGAAATGCCCGAGATCACTGCGTACAACGCCCCCGCGCCGGTGCTCGTGGACCTGGAGAACACCGGCGCGGAGCGACTCGAAGGCACTCTCGCCGTGCGCGACATGGTGGATGATTCGCGGGTGATCGGCGAGAGCAGGAAGCCTTTCTCGGTGGAGCCCGGAGGCAAGGCGCAGGCCACCTTCCAGGTGGCTTTCGGGACTGGCTGCTATTCCGCACTCTACCCGGTCCACGTGTACGCAGACTTCCAGCAGGCCCGAGCCCCGCGCGAGGCACACGCGGTGCGCATTGTCACCACGAAGTTCACCCGGGCAGACACCAACAGCCCCGAGCCGACGCCGCTTGAGCCCAACATCGTGCCTGCCCGGGGCTCTATGCCCCTGTGGACGCTGGGCACGCACCGGGTCGCCTGGCAGTTCTTCGGTGGCAAGATGCAGTACAAGCCGGCGGGCTGGCTGGGCAGTGACAACGCCAGCCGCACATCAGTCGGCGTCCAGACCATCACCCGCGGGGATGCCCGGCCCTCCATCAACATCCATCCTCCGTGGAGCCCGGAGGCCGGCACCGCGTTCTGCGAATGGCTGGTGACGCTCCCAGACACCAGGCCCCTCAGCGTCACTTTCGCCAATGCGATCCGCGACAGCACTCCCACAGAACCCCCGAGCGACGGCGTGCTCTTCCGCGTCTGGGCGGGCACGGACCCAACAGGCGCGGATTCGCGGGTCATCTACGAGAACTTCACCGACGCGAAGGCCTGGGCGCCGGGCGAGGTCGACTTGAGCGCCTTCGCCGGGAAGACCATCCTCCTGCGGCTCGAAAGCCACCCGGGACCGAACAAGAACACCACCTGCGATTCGTCCTACTGGGCCCAGCCGACGGTGGTTGCGGGAAGCCCGCCTGCGCCGCGCAAGGTGAGCTTCCAGCAAGCGACGGATGAAGCCGTGCAGGCAGGGCGCAGAATCGTCGAGGGCACGCTGAAGGCCGACGAGCGCTTCACATTCCTCCTGGGGGATGGGGACAATGCGGTGGCGGCGGTCTTCACGCCCTCGGAGCGTGGCATCGTGGACGGCACGCTCACGCTGGTGAGCCGGCGGTCTTCGGTGAGCTTCGACGGCTTCACCCTGGACATCCTCGGGCAGCCCGCGGTGCGCTGGCCGACGTCAATCGAGTTTCTGGACTACTCCACGCGGATCGAGAACGGCCGGGCGATCCACGCCCACCACCTGCGCAAGGATGGCCAGGAGATCGACCTGAACCTCACCGTGTACACGGAAGAGGACGGTCTGCGCATCGCCTGGGACTGCCCCGAGCGGGTGACCGACTTCGCCCTTGGGCCCTGCGACCGAATCGCCCAGGTGGTCTACTACGGGCACGGGTACGCGATCCGCAACCCGAAGGCTTTCCGCGCGGTATTCGGTGGGCATAATCTCGCCACCAGCCACGTGGGGTGCGATTTCGAGGGCGGCCTGTCACTGCTGCAGGCGGTGGATGTGCCGCCGGACCACTTCGACGTGAACCCGGACGCGAGGCGCTACGCCCTGCATACGCACATGAACGGGATGCTCACACTGGTCGCCGGAGAGACCGGAGCATTCGACTGCGCAGTGCGCTACCGACCGATCTACGACAAGCCGCCGGCTGGAGGCGTGCAGAGGCTCGCGGGACGGTTCTGCTTCGACATCTGGGGCGGGCGATACGCCGATATTGCCGACCGGATGCGGGAGATGATCCGCTACGGGCTCACCGACAGCTTCCTCACCGTGCACGCCTGGCAGCGCTGGGGCTATGACTACCGCCTGCCTGACATCTGGCCGCCGAACCCCGCGCTGGGCACCATTGAGGACATGCGGAAGATCGGGCAGGTCTGCGACCCGGCGGATATACCGTGGGGACTGCATGATAACTACATCGACTTCTACCCGGACGCCACGGGTTACACCTATGACGCCATCTGTTTCACTCGGGGCGGCGAACCGATCAAGGCGTGGATCAATGAAAGCCGCGAAGCCCAGTCGTACCGCTGGCGACCCGACAGCTTCATGCCCTTCCTCGCGCGGAACCTGTCGCTCATCAAGGAGGGCGTGTCGCCCAGTCATTACTTCATCGACGTGTTCACCTCGGCCGGATGCTTCGACTACTACGACCGCGAGGGGAACTTCCACCCGTCCACTGAGACGCGGCAGATGTGGGGCGAGGCCTTCGCGTATATTCGGGACTTTCTCGGGAACAACGCACCCATGACGTCGGAGGCGGGCCACGACCAGCTCATCGGCTACCTGGACGGGGCTGATGCGCAGCACCTCGCACTGGCCGATAAGCCCGACCGGTTCCGGATCTACGCGCCCTGCGAGGACTGGCAGCGGGTTCCATGGTTCGACGCAGTGAACCACGCGCGGTTCATCCAGCACGGCGTCGGCTACTCGGACCGTTACCAGGGCGGGCTAGACCGGATCAACCACGGGATCAACTCGGATGACTACATCTCAGCCGAGATTCTCACCGGCCACGCGCTCATGGTGGACGGCCGAAGCTGGGGCCGCGATGCCGTGCGCAAATACTGGCTGGCCCAGCCCGTCGCGCGACACCTGGCGCTGCGGGCAGTCCGGCAGGTGGAGTTCGTGGACGGCGACATCCACCGGATGATCGTCACTTGGGACAGCGGCACACGTGTCTACGTGAACCGGGGCGAGCGCGACTGGATTGTGGAAGGGCGCACGCTGCCCCAGTATGGGTATCTCGTGCTGGGTCGCGACATCACCTGTGAGATGCACCGGAACGCGGGCGTCTGGCAGGAAAGCACCACCGCGCCGGGGTACTGGTACTGCAATGCCCGGACGGATGATCCGGATCGCCGGGCGCGCATCGAGCCCCGCGTTGAGAACTTCCGGTACCTCGGCGGCCGCAGATTCAGCTACGACCTGGTCTGGGAGGCAGACGAGGCCGCCCCGCGAGATATGATGGCTTTCGTCCATTTCTACTCCGGCGCCTCGCAGCGACGGGATAAGATCGCCTTCCAGGATGACCACCGGCCCAGCCCGACTACGGACAAGTGGTCGGGCGAGGTACGCTACACCCGGGTCAAGGAGATCCCGGAGGACGCGGAGAGCGAATACCGGTTCGCGGTTGGGCTGTATGACAGCAAGGGGCGGCTCTCACTGCGTGGTCCGGCGGGTTCGGAAACGGGCGGTGACTCCGTCCTGGTGGGCACGCTTGTGGTGCGCCGAGAGAACGGGCAGGTGACCGGGATATCCCTCACCCCTCCGCCGGCCGCAGAGCCCACGGAGCCGTCGCGGTTCAACTCGGAAGGCACCAAGGTGGACTTCGGCGTCACGGTGACGGACGGCGCGTTCCGCCTTGAAAGAGCGCCGGACGGGTTCGCTCTCACGCCTCTGCCCGACAGCAGGCCCTTCGAGGCCAGCCTGAGCGCTGCGGAACTGGGCCTGCCGGCCGATGGTGTCACGGTCTGGGCGGTGGATGATGAAGGTGCGGAGACGCCCCGTGACGCTTCGGTCCGGGACGGAAGGCTTGTCCTGCAACACGACGGAAAGGCCTTCCAGTACCGCATCCGGGTGCCATGAGGCGTCCTGACCGCTACTTCGCGAAGGAGACGACCTCGGCCCCGGACAGGCGCAGGTAGTCGGTGGCGCGCATCTCCACAGAGCGGGTGCGCTCGCCGGCATTGAAGTCGATCCACTCATACTCGAGAAGGGCCGGGTCGAGGATCACCCGCAGGCCGAAGAGATGGCCGAAGGGCGGGACGCCACCGGGCTCGCAACCGGTTGCCTGCATGACCTTCTCGGGCGACGCCATCTGCACCCGTTTCTCGCCCAGTTCGCGCTTTAGCGCCCTGAAGTCCACCTGCTTCGCTGCCGATATGACCGCCATCAGCAGGGAGTCGCCGCATTCAAGCACCAGGGCCTTCGCGCCCTGTCCGAGTTCCGTGCCCCGGACCTGCGCCGCCTGCTCGCTGGTGCGCACCGGCTCATGCTCCATGACGTGGTGTTCGGCTCCGGCGCCCTGAAGCAGCTTCAGGATCTCATCGAAGGCGCCCATCGGCGTGGCCTCCCGCGTTGGCGGTGCTGCGGCTCTCGCCATTTCCCCGAAATGCCCGCCGCCTCCTTGCCCCCGTACTGGACGGAAGGAGAACCCGTGCACCAGTCGAATTGTCTGCACAGTCCGACAGCATCGAAGGAACACCCAGCGCAGCGCCGAGGAGAGCGTTCCATGGCATCCAATCGCGAATCGCAGATTGCCCAGGCACTGGTGGCCCAGGGCAAGGTCTCGCCCGCTCAGATCGCCGCCGCCCAGGAGACAGCCGAACGGTCGGGCATCAGTCTCATCGCGGCGCTGATTAGGAGCGGGCACGTGACCACCAGCGACCTGGCGGATGTGGCCGAGACCGTGGGAGAGGACCCGGAGCCCGAAACGCCCCATGAGCAGGCACAACCAGAGCCCCCGGGCCCGGCACCCTCTGCGGCCGCGGGAGCACCGGGGCGTGGGCCACGCACCTTGCGGCCCACGAAGTCCTCGCTGGAATCGTACAACGTGGACCCAGAGGCCCTGCGCGAAGTCCCCAAGGTTCTCGCCGAAGAGCACCGGGTGCTGCCGCTGGAGATCAGCGAGCAGCGGCTCGTGGTCGCCATGGCCGACAAGACTGACGTCTTCGCCCTGGACGCGATTCGCGCCCGCACCGGCAGGCGCGTTGAAGCCATCGAGGTGGACCCGCAGGAACTGATGGCCGCCATTGACCGCTACTACGCCCAGGCGGCGGTCGCCCAGGTAAACACGGCGGCGACCGCGAAGCGGCTCGATACCCACGTGGCGGAGCAACTGGACAGCTTCGGCCCCGGGACCGACCGATCTCTTGCGGATGTCGTGGACCAGGGCGTGACGGTACAGATCGTGCAGAAGCTGCTCGCGGAGGCCATCCGACAGCGGGCCTCCGACATCCACATTGAGCCCGGCGCCCAGGACTTCAGGGTGCGCTACCGGGTAGACGGCCGGATGATGGAGCAGGCCCGGCTGGATATGGATATGCACGCCCCGGTGGTCTCGCGCATCAAGATCCTCGCGGACTGCGACATCTCCGAGACGCGCCTGCCCCAGGACGGACGCTTCGCCACATCAATCGAGGACACCATAGTGGACCTGCGTGTCTCGACGCTGCCCACCTTCTGGGGCGAGAAGGTAGTCATGCGCCTGCTGGACCGCAGCCGGGTGCTGGTGTCCTTGACGCAACTGGGGTTCTCGCCCGAAGTGCTGCGAGACTTCGAGAAACTGATCCGGATGCCCCAGGGAATGATCCTGGTCACCGGCCCCACTGGCAGCGGGAAGAGTACGACGCTGTACTCCGCGCTGCACGCAATCAACGATGAGACGCGGAATATCACCACCGTCGAGGACCCCATTGAGTACGAGGTCGCGAACATCACCCAGACCCAGGTGAACCCTCGCATTGACCTGACTTTCGCCCGGGCCCTGCGGCACATCCTGCGCCAGGACCCGGACGTCATCCTCGTGGGTGAGTCGCGCGACCTAGAGACCGCCGAGATGGCCTTCCGGGCGTCTCTCACGGGACACCTGGTACTCACCACTCTTCACACCAACGATGCCCCCAGCGCGGCGACGCGTCTCATCGACATCGGCATCGAGCCGTACATCATCGCGTCATCGCTCATCGGCGTGCTGGCCCAGCGGCTGGTGCGGCGCATCTGTACTCATTGCCGCGAGACTTGCATGCCCACCGAGGTGGAACTCGAACGCCTGCAGCTGAGCCCGGAGCAGGCGAAGAAGATCCAGTTCCACAAGGGCCGGGGATGCACCCGATGCCGCAACACCGGGTACTCCGGCCGTGTGGCGCTGTATGAGTTGATGGTGATGAACAACGAGCTCCGCGACGCCATCACCAGTGGGGCCACGGGGGCGCAGGTGCGCCAGATCGCTCTGCGCACGGGCATGAAGAGCCTGAAGTACGACGGGCTCCTCAAGATCAACCAGGGCATCACATCGGCGCAGGAGGTCATCCGGGTCAGCTACGACCCGTCGGACCAATAGCCCGATGTCGCTCCTTCGGTCCCAGTGAAGTCCCGCAGGACTGGTGCCGAATCAAGGAGCGCAGAAGCTAACGCGCGTGAAACGAACCTGGAGGTGTTCCGGTTGGCAGGAATTTCCGAGCTTCAGCGACGCGTGACGCTTGCGAACTTCGCCCGCAGGTTAGCGGTGCTTCTGCGGTCGGGGGTAAACCTCACTGAGTGCTTTCGGCTCCTTGAGGAGAACACTCCGGAACCGGAGTTCCGCCACGCAATACTCGACATACTGAGCCGCCTCGACACGGGTGAGTCGCTCAGCCAGGCGATGGGCAAGCACCCGGACTGGTTCTCGGCGACTGCGCGGTACCTGGTGCGGGCGGGCGAGGTGGGCGGCGTGATGGACGAGACCCTCACGGCATGGGCGGACCTCATCGACAGCGATCTGCGGCTGCACGAGCGGCTGCAGCATTACCGGCTGATCGCACGACTGTCCGCGGGTCGCGAGGGGAGCAGCGCCGATGGGTGCGAGCAGATCATCGAGCAGGCGTTGCAGGACACGGCGCCGATGGTGCGCGTGTCCCTGTTCTGCCTGGGCCTCGGGGTGATGGTGGGCGCCGGAGTCCCCGTGCCACGCGCCCTGCAGGAGGCGGCCGAGGTGCTCCCCGATGATGCCGCGGCGCAGGTGAGGGAGATGGTGGAGGACATGCCGTGGCAGGATGGGTTCCGGGCGTACAAGCGGCTGGCAGCGATCCCGCTCTTCTCGCCGCTGGTGATCGAGATGCTGAAGATCGGCGAAGAGGACGTCATGCTGGACGTGATGGGGCAACGCGCCGCGGACTTGTTGCGGACCGAAGCCGAACGACAGCTTCTGTGCGCTCTTGAGGAATACCTTGAGGGCGCGAGCGCATGAGTAGGCGGCCACTGCCATGAACGATAGCCCGGACGGCCCGTCTTTCGCGGCCGACTACCTGCTGCGGATCCTCACGGCTCTCAACGAAGACGGGCGCCTGCATGCTGCGCTGGGCGAAGATCCGCTGTCGCGCCTGGTGCTCCGAGTCCAGGATGACGGGCTGGTGGTTGAGCCGACGCCGGAGACGGAGGCGTCGGACGAGATGCTGGCGGCGATCAGCGACGCAGTCTCGGACGCACTGGGGAGAGCGGAGACGCCAGCGGGGAGCGTGGTATTGCCGCCGGGACTGTCGAGGCCGGGCGCGGGCATCGGGCCGCATCTCATCGCCGCGCGGTCGCATCTCAACTCGGGCAATCCCGGCAGGGCGCTGGCGATCATCGAGGGCGCGCTGAAGCGCTGGCCGGACAATGTGGAGCTGTGTACCTATCATGCGGTGACCCTTGCCGCCCTGGGCAATCTGGAGCAGGGCGTTGCGGCCTACGAGCGGGTGCTGGGACTGAGCCCGCGGAGTGTTTTCGCGCTGTCGGGAGCGGCGCAACTGCTAATCCGCCTGGGACGCTGGCGAGCGGCCCGGAGGTACATTGATCGCGGCTTAGAGCTGCGCGCCGACGATCCATCACTGCTTCATCTCCTGGCCCTGTGTCACGAGTATTCCCGCGAATACGAGGCCGCCGAGGAAGCGCTCAAGAAGGCGCTCAAGGCAGACCCAGACCTGCACGGAGCGATGGCAGACCTGCAGCGCATCCGCACCTCGCGGCGGGTGGATGAGGAAGTCGAGTTCGTGGACGAGGATCATGTGGGCCAGGAACCGGAGATCGTGCTGGGCACAGCGGAGACTGTCCCGGCGAAAGCTCCCCCAACATCTACCCCGCAGGGCGCGGGGGACGACCACGGCGCAAGCTGGGCAACGGCTGTCCGTACCCAGACTCCCGCTGATGCTGTCCCGTGCCCGGACTGCGGCGAACCCAACCCCCGCCAGGCTGCCTTCTGCATCAAGTGCGGCTATCGCATCGAGCGATAGAGACGAACACGAGACGCGGCGGGCGCGAGCTACGAGAGACCCCGGGAGGCGGGTGCTTCCCGGGGTCTTTGTATGCGTGGCTACTGGTGGGTCGTCAGCGCCTGCGTCCTCCGCCAGCGGATCTGGGGCTTCCGGAAGGCGTGGTGGCCTGTCTGCCGCCGGAGGGACTGCCTGTGATAAGCCCGTAGCCGGAACCCGATGGCCGACCGGGGCGACCGGGCGAGGACCATGAAGGGCTGGTTGAGCCGCCGGGCGCTGACCAGGACGGCCGGGCCTGGGAGCCGCTCCAGGGCGAGCGTCCTCCCGGACGCGGGGAACCCAGAGCCGGGCTGCCAGAGCGGTGCGCACCACCATAGCCGCTGGGAGCGCCGATCACCTCGCCGAACCGCGTGGCTCCGGGCGGAGGACCGTTGTAGACTGGCCCACCGCCAACGGGCGTGTCACGCCCCGGGTCGAAAGACCACGATCTGTCGGGCTGCCCGCCCGGCCGCTGTGGCATCTCGAAGCTCCGGCCGGATGGCGCCTCGAAGCGAGGCGTGGGTGCGCTGTCATGGCGCGGACCCGACGGGGCCTCGAAGCGCGGACCGGACTGCTCTCCGTAGCGGGGTACCGGCCTGCTGTCATAACCGGGCCTGCCGGAGGGCTGGTACCGCTGGCTCGGCGGCGCCGACTTGCGGCCCTCGATCAGACCGGGGGTGCGAGACGGACCGGACGAGCGGGAGGGGCCCGGAGTGCCGCCGCGGTACTCTGGCCCAACGGGGCCTCGGTGGATAGGCGCGCGAGGCGGCTCGTAACTCTTGTGTCCCTCGATGATGCCCACTCGCCGGCCATGCAGGATGTCGGTCTCCCGCAGGTAGTCGGCGCGGTCCCTGATATGGTGAGGGTAGTCACGCCAACTGCGGCCGGAGCGGCGCCAGTGGTAGTATTCGCTGAAAGGTACGTGGTGCCGGTGGTAGATGCCGCCGTAGAAGATGGCATCGCGCCAGGTGAACCATGGGTCATAGTAGCTATAGACAGGAACGGGCACGAAGCCTCGGTGGTACAGAGCATGGCCCAGGAGGGCATCGCGCAGCACCCAGGCGTCCACCGCCAGGAAGTCGACGGAGCCGCCGACCCAGATGGACCAGTCCGCGAAATGCCTGCGCGGGACGCCCAGGCCGACAATGGTGGGGCCCCAACTGCGCCAACCGTCCCAGACATAGTAGCGGGCAACACGGTAAGGATCATACGGACCGAGATCCGAGAGGTAAAAGGTGATAACCACCTCGGATGGGCTCAGAATGTACTTGCAGCGAACGTCCCGCACCGTCTCGTACGGAACCTTGTAGCTCTCAGCCGCAATCTCAAGCGCGTAACGGGTCTCGAGATCACTGCGCTGCGCCTGTTCGCGCACCAGCGGCTCCATGTTGTCCCGCACGCGACCGCCTTCAGCGGCCATCAGCGCGAGATCAACGCCCGCATCACGAGCGACTTTGAGCCAGTCGATTTCGCGCGGTGTGCCGCTGAGAAGCACCGCTACCTCGCGACCGCTGCGGCGGGCGATCTGGGCCGCGGTGAGGACATCCAGGGGGTGCCAGCCTACCCGGTACAGGTCCATGGTGCGGTCCGGGTCCTGCCCGAGACTCAAGGCCAGGGCGGAACAGGTCATCATGTCCAGCATCACGTCGTCAGGAACCGTCGAGAGAGTGGTAAAGCGGAACGCGGCGGGGAGCACCAGGTCGTTGAGAGCGTCAAGCTCGACCTTGAGGTTCTCGGCGATCTGCGCCCAGGTCTTGCCCTCAACCCGCTGTTCAACCACCTTCCGGTAGCTCTCGCCTGACAGGTACGAGAGTGTGAAGACAGGGACGATGTCCGCGGTGGGCATATCCATGGCGCGGATCTGGTAGAGCATTTCCAGGCCGTCGTAGCCGAAGGTGTCGGCAACCACGCCGACGGTGGCCAGTTGCACCAGCGCGTTGGTGTCCGCAATCGCGACCGGGTAACGGGGCGGAGCGCCCTCCTGCCCGTATGCCGCGGTGAGTCCAGCGATGAGACCCAGAGACAGAACCATAGGCACGACTGCGTGTAGAGTGGTTCTCATCGTGATCAACTCCTCATCAATCGCCTGCGACGGCAAGTATATACTATTTACTGTAGTATGTCCAGTAGAACACCACTTCAATCCCGAAGATCTCAGCTCGGGGACACGAGAAGGCCCGGCGGGTCATGGTAGACCGTGCCGGGCCCGGGGATGTCAGAGACGGCTGTGATCGGTCAGAATGCGACTTCCATGGCCCTGAAGGGGCATGCAGGGACGCAGAGCTCGCAGGCGATGCAGCGATTCGCGTTGAAGACGACCTCGCGGGTCTCGAGGTCGATGGTCAATGCATCCGTGGGACAGACGTTGATGCAAGCGCCGCAGTGGGTGCAGGCCTTCTCATTGCGCACGACGTCCTTGGACAGGGGCTGTATCTCAACGCCCTGCTCGCGCGCCCAGCGCAGGCCCTTCTCGAGATCGGCCTTTTTCCCGGTGAGCCCCATGATGAGCAGGCCCTCGGATTCCTGGGTGATGTCCGCGCGCAGGATGTTGAAGTCCAGGTCGAACTGGCGCACAAGCTGGGATGTGATGGGCTTGTCCAGCAGGTGCTTCGGGAAGCGCAGGACCACTCTTCTGGTTTCCATTTACGCCACACCTCCGCTGACCGGGCGCTCTTTGAGGGGCCTGAACTTCTGCCCCGTGTCGGGTGTCGGCAGGAGCTGCACGGGTTCCTGGATGAAGAACTCGCCCCGGGTGATCCATTCCTTGAGGATCCCGGCGATCTGCTGGGCCTTGCGGTAGCTGGACAGCGGCGTGGTCGGGATATCCCGCCCGTTGATGTTGATGGAGCCGCTCTTGAGCGCCGCGTAGCTCACATGCCCGAGGGGCTTGCCCTCGTTGTGTCCGTAGTTGTGGCTGTAGTCGATGACCGGGGCCACGATGTCGGCGTCCTTGACCGCGGTGTACCGGGCCATCTCCTCGTCGAGGATCGGGATGGGGATGCCGATTCCCACTGCCGCCGTGCAGCCGTATCCGAGCATGCTGGCGCCCCGGAAGAACTCGGTATCCATGTCCTTGAGATTACCGACCACGGCGAGGGTGCCCGATCCGCCCTTGGGCACACCGTTCTCACCACGAGCGTCCGAGGGACTGTGCTGGGTGCCCTCCCAGTACACGTACCCCTGAGCCCCGGCAAGGAAAATGCGGGTGCCGATGCCGATGGTGCGGTAGTAGGGGTCGTTGAGGAGGGGGCTGAGCTGTCCTGCCGAGCAGAAGCTGGCCGAGCCCAGATCCTTCTTCACCACGCCCATGTAGGTGTAAATGTCCCGCTGGGTGCTCAGGTTGACCGCAACATTGTAGTTCTGGTAGCTGTTGCGGGGATTGAGCAGGTATGCCTGGTTCAGAGTCTTAACATTGATCCAGGTGTCCAGTTGTTTGCGCGGGTAGCAGTCGGTGCCGTAGGCCTCGGCTACAAGGCGCACGTCCTTGCGGGCTATGAGGTCTTCGATGACGTGACCGCCGCCGTAGCGAAACTGCCCGGGATGGTTCGCGTTGAGCGGGTCATCCTGCTGGGGTTCGGTGACCCCGACGTACAGATCCACGGCCGCCAAGCCGCAGTAGGCGGGGACATCGTTGAGCCAGGCCTTGGCGATCTTCATCCTGGGCGTGGTATGCCCGGTGTTGAGGACTGCGCCGCTGGAACACATGGGCCCGAAGGTGCCGGTGGTGACGACGTCAACCTTCTCGGCAGCCTTCTTGACGCCCTCCTCCTCGACGAGATCGATCATCTCCTCGGCGGTGACGACAACGGCTTGGCCCTTGCGTATTCTCTCGTTGATCTCAGCGTAAGTCTTGGGCACGGTGAATGCCTCCTTCACTGTCCCTTTGTCTCGATGGTGGGTGGGAACGTACAGAACGCATCAGGGAAGGCTTGCGTCGGAGGCTGGACCGGGGCTGGCAGGCCTGAGATCTCAGGCCGCGGGCGACGGAACAGCCACGCGACAGCGCAGGATGGCGCCGGAGGCCCGGCGCCGAGGCATGCCCATCCGGTAATACCGTTCTCTCAAGGCTCCAACCGGGCTCATGCCAAGCGCCTCCTTTCGCGCAGTCGTGCTCCGTTATGGCCCATATAGCGCGGATACCGCGTAGGATATACCCGCCTTTGTCTACGTGTCAAGTATGAAATGCGATGTATGCGGTTCAGACCCGCCCGATTTCGAATTCGCCCCACACTCCCATGGCACTGCCCACGATTATAAGCGCCTGCCGAACGCCGTCAAGGCTTGCAGCCCATTCCAGGCCGGCCTCGATATCCTGTGGTGAGGTGACGCGATTGCCGAGGGCCGTTGCAGCGGCATCGGCGAAGGCACCGTCACCGCTGGCGATCAGGGCGGCATCCGCCTTGCCGAAGCTCTTTGAGTGACCCACGGTGCCAGAGGAGGTGCAGACGGACAGTTCGCACGGGCCGGGCAGCTGGAGCGCTACCCGGTTGCTCAAAGGGGAGTCGCCGGCGAAAACGGCGATGGTACGGGGTCTCGTGGTTATGATGTAGAGGTCTCCCCCATTCTCGACGATGACATCGCTCACCAGGGCAGACAGGCGGCGCGCAACGAACTCGGCAACCGCGCCAGCAACCGCGGCCATGGGACCGACACCAGCGGAATGGGCGGCGCGGGTCATTCGAGCGATGGTTTCGGTCGCATCCGGGCGCAGGCCAATGGGTTCCAGACTCGTGGCGAACTCTGGGCGGAGGGCGATCTCCGCTGCGATCTCGCGGCGGACCGTCTTTGTGGCTTCGAGGGCCGTCTCGCGGCACTGCTCCAGCAGTTCGCGGCCTGCCTCACCAGGTCCGGCAGCGACCTGGACATGCAGGTCGGACTCGGCCACGACCACGCGGAACGCGGTGAGGTCGGCGGCCTGCATGGAACGGCGATATGTGCGGGGCTGGAAGCCGGTCATCTGTTGGCTCCGGGTTGCGGGGGGAGTGAGCGGGTGTTAGCCCTGCATGGACGCGAGGGCGGCATGGAGGCTCGCGGCAGTGACGATCCCGCCGAAATTGCCCCACTGGTCCACCAGCATGAGGCTGGAACGTTTCTCCCGATGCATAAGGTCCAGGGCGGCCGTTGCGGACTGACTGGTGCGCAGCACCATGTCCTCGCGCAGTGTATCCATGACGTCCTCGACGCGCAACTGGGTCCACTGCCAGGGCGGGATCGCCGCCACGATGTCGCGAGACAGGACGCCCACCGGCTGGGAATCGAGCAACACCGGGACGAGCATTCCGCCGCCGCGGGCCAGGAGGTATGGCGCGGCATAGCTCAGCGGCGTGCCAAGGGGGAAGCTGGCTTCGGGGGGCACCGCAAAATGCCACACCGGGGTGGCGTCCAGGGCCGCCTGAACCAGTTCGCGCTTATAGGTGCCGCGGGCAACGGAGGCCAGCAAAAGGCCCATGCCCACGTAGAAGATGCCCAGCCAGGGGGATCCCAGCGCGACACCTTGCAGGACGCCAAGGCCCGCCAGGGCGTACCCGACCAACTGCCCGAAGACCGAGGCGACGCGAGTAGAGCGCACCCGATCCGACCAGCCCATCCACAGCAGGGAGCGCAGGATGCGGCCGCCATCCAGTGGAAAGCCGGGGACCATGTTGAAGATCGCCAGCACCAAGTTCACCTGCGCAACGCGTTCCAGGCACAGACCGGGGATGGTCGTGCCCCACCGGTTGCGCAGGAGCATTGCTGCCGCGCCGAACACCGCCGCGAGCAGAACGCTCATGGCAGGGCCGGCGATGGATATGAGCAGCTCCTGGCGGGGCGTCTTCGGCTCCTCGTCAACCTGTGCGACGCCGCCGAAGATGAAGAGGGTGATGCGGCTGACGCCGATACCCATGCGCCGCGCCACGAAGGAATGGGAAAGCTCGTGGAGCAGGACCGAAGCGAAGAAGAGTAGTGTAGTGGCGAGGGCGGCCGCGTACGCGAGGTACTCGCGACCGGTGGCGGTGAGCTGCGGGAAGGCGTGACGGCCAAGGTCCCACACCACCAGGGCGAAGATGATGAGCCACGAGCTGTTGATCTCGATGGCGATGCCACCGATGTTTCCGACTTTCCAGCCTCTCAGAGCAGTTCACTCCGCGGGCCCGCGCGACTGCGGGCGAGTGCATGTAGGATGGGGCGCGGACATCCGGACGCCCAAGATAGTCGAACAAAGCCTCGGCGCCTTTGGTTTCCCAGATTTCCCGTCCGCGGGTTGGTATGAGAGTGAACTATGTGCGCACCCGATCTGTCAAAGGGGTATCTGATTGCCGCGCTCCCACACCCGCGGACCGACCGCGAAGGATGAGATCATGAATTCCCGCCGGCGCTCACCCCTGGCCTGCTGTGCGGCAGTCGTGGTTGCACTGGCTGCCGTTTCCCCCGCACTGGCCGCAATCACTCTCCTGGACGAACCTGTCTCGGGCGAAGTAGACATCCGCGCAGAGCTGCCGGAACCCGCGGCATTGCGTGGTGACGGCCGCTTGAGGGTGGTCTTCTGCTACCAAGACGAAGGAAACAACCTCTATCTCGAAGCCGCTTCGGACGGCCTGCGACTGGGCATGCGGCGCGACGGCCAGGAGGAGGAACTGGCGTCGAGCGCGGATGTGCCCGGCGGTGGGGAGGCGCCGTGCGAATTGACCATCAAGCGCCGGGCCTGGAGCATTCGGGTGCTGGTGGACGGGCGCTGCGTGCTCGCGGCATACGAGGATTTCGCGCCCGGTGACCGGATCGGCTACGAGGCCGCGGGTCTGAAGATCGGGGAGGTCTACAGCCAGCCCATCGGCGAGATGGTGTTCGACGATGACTTCGCGCGCCCCCCGGACGAACCGAACCCCTGGGAGACGGTGGAAGGGCAGTGGAGCACGTCCCTGCCGGAGACGCGGAATCGGCAGGTTGAGACGACGAAAAGCGCCAACCCCTTCTCCTACGCCGGGCAGGGCTCGCGCGCTCTGGCGCTGGCCGGGATGGGATTCTGGGATGGTTATCAGGTGCGGGCTGCGGTGAAAGCGAAGGACCCGGGGTTTGTTGGCCTCGCGTTCTACGCGCAGGACAAGGGGAACTACTACCTGCTGCGAGTTCCGGTCACCGAGGCCGGCGCAACTGAGAAGCCTCGGGCGGAACTGCTCGCGGTTGTTGATGGGAAGGCGCGCAGCCTAGCCGACGGGGAATGCTCGCTTGTGAAGGGCCAGTGGGCTGAGCTGAAGGTCCGCGCCCACGATGGGGTGCTGGACGCCAGCGTGGACGGCGAGACGGTCTGCTCCGCACGTGATGATACCTTCGGCGAGGGACGGATCGGCCTGTACATGGAGGCTTGCGGCAAGGGCTATTTCGACGACGTAGCGCTTCGTCCATACCGGCATTTCAGCGACGGGTACTCGGCAGAAGGAGACATGCCGGTGGATCAGCTTGCGGGCAGGTGGCTGATCCACGAGGACCGGCTCTGCGGGAGCCCCGACGCCGCCAACAAGCTGGGGATCGCTCTGACGGGATGCACCGCGTGGGAGAATTATGAGCTGTCGGCGGATGTGCTGCCCTGGTCGGCGACTTCGGTTGGCCTGTGTTTTGGCTGTACCGACAAGCAGAACTACTACCTTTTCCGGTGGGGGCCGTCCCACGACAACCCGGCTGAGATCCGGCAGGAACTGTGGCGCATTGAGGACGGCAAGGGCGAGGTGCTCGCAACGCGCCCGAAGTCCTTCGAGCCGGCGCGGACTTACCCGGTGACAGTGACGGTGGATCGGCAACTGGTGAGCGTCAGCGTGGACGGGGAGCGGGTGCTGGAGACGGTTGACTTGGACCGCGTGTCCGCGGGCAAGGTAGGGTACTACGTGGAGGGCACCAGCCAGGCAGTGGCGGCTTTCGACAACATGGATGTGCGCTTCCTCGACCCGCCGGCTGCGCCCGTGTCTATCACCGAGCAGTTCGCCAAGGAAGACACGATGGCGGACTGGGCGCGTCCCCTGGCCTCCTGGCAGGCGCTGGGGAACCGGCTCTATGCTTACACCCTCCCGGCGTGGGGCGACTACACCCTGCGCATGGAACTCGAGTATTTCGTGGGACGCACGGGGACGGTTGACCTGTGTATGGCCGACAGCGTGGACGGGCTGCCCAGGGCCGAGAGCCTGATGCAGGTAAGCTCGCAGCGTGATGAACAGTCCATCACCTGTGGCCCGGCCGAATCCGTCGACGGCGTCAGCGGGAAGGTTCAGACCGCTGAGAAGAGCCCGATGCTTGTGCTGGAGCGCCGCGGAGGCACGCTCACCGCGCGCCTGGACGGGAAGGCGTTTGCGTGGGCGAGAGTGCCGGACGGGATCCAGGCGCCCTGGGTTGCGCTGAAGCTGGGCGGCGTGGGCGTTAACCTGAACAACGTGACTTTGACCTCGCCGAACATTCTGGACGCGAGTTTTTCAGGCGCTCCGACCGACTGGCGCCCGCAGGATGGTCTGTGGGAGATCTCGGACCGCTGGAACTGCCAGCCGCAGTGGTCGTGGTTCTGCGGCCGAGACGCCGAGACGCCGCTGATCTGGAACAAGCGGAAGTTCAGCGGGGACATGGTCTTCGAGTTCTGGGCCTGCATGATGATGGACCTGCCAAGATCCCCGGGGTACAGCCATCCCAGCGATATCAACGGGATCATCTGCGGGGACGGCGAGAATCTGTGCAGCGGCTACGCCTTTGTGCTCGCGGGAGACAATAACACCCGCAGCAAGATCATAAGGCAGGGGAAGACAGTTGCGGAGACCACCGCGGTGAAGTTCGAGAACCCCACCAGCGGCGGAGACCTGAATGCCTTCCACCGGCACTGGTTCCACTGCCGCATGGAGCGGTCGGGGAGCAAGCTGACGTACTACGTGGATGGCAAGAAGGCGCTGGAGTTCGACGACCCGGACCCGCTGGGCGACGGATACGTGGGGATCTGGACCCACCAGCGCAACGGCATTCTGCTGGCGCGGACGCGAGTGGCGTTCCAGGGGGAGTAGTCTGTCTTACCTTCCCGCGGGTTCGATTGTGACCAGCGCTCTACGGGCGTTGAGGGTCACTTCCAGCGCCCGGCTCAGACCGCCTTCGACGCGCATGCGCTCGACCCGGCCCCGGCCGTGGTCGAGCGTTACCGTATGTGAGGACCCGATACTGACCCCGTAGGCCCCGTCCCGCAGACGCAGGCGGACGGCGGTGTCCTCTCCCTCGCCGACTGCAAGCACCCCGTCAGGCCCCGGGGCAATGGGCGCTCCCGTGCCCCCGAGCTCGAAACGCACCCGCTCCCCGGAATACTCCAGGAGCCTTGCCGCGCACGTGCCCCGGTATGGCTGGAGCGTGACCGGCGTTCGCGGGCAGTGGACTGTTCCCATGGCAGGCACGTCAACGGACACCTGCACCGCCCCGGAACGCAGGCCTTCGGGTGTACGGGCGAGGGCGGAGAAAGTGCAGACACAGTTGCGGTGCAGCGCGTCAGACGCGACGTGAGCGATCACATCGGCCGGTGCAGTCTCGACGGTCCCATTGAGCACCGCGACGCCATCCTGAGTAGCGGTGGCGCACAAGCCGGAGGTCCAGAAAGGTGCCTGCACGAGTTCCACGAGCGGACGCGACACCAGCAGATCGTGATGCAGGGCTGTGTAGACAGGATCGCTGCTCTCCCAGTTGGCCCAGAGCTGGTGGGTGGCGAACAGGGCGACACCCTTGCCATACGGGTTGCCGATGATCCCGGCGATGACGCGGCGCCCGTCTTCAGCCGCGGTGGTGAGCACGGCGACAGCACCCGCACTCTGCTCGAAATCGGCGAAACAGACAGGGCCAGAGATATGCCAGGACTTGCGCTGGGAGACCGGTCCGGAGGATTCGCGGCGCTTGTCCACTCCGCTGGACACGCTTGCACGGGGAGCGCCGATGGACAGGTCGCGGAAGCTGCCCCGTGTCTGGGCCCCTCTCGGCATTGAGGGCAGCCATGGGGGCGCCCAGCTTACCCTCAAGTTCGCGCCTGTTTCGTGGCGCATCTGCACCAGGCGGCGGACGCCACACGTGGATCCAAGCAGTTCGGGAAGACGCAGCC
>JAGPGE010000286.1 GCA_018056145.1 Armatimonadota bacterium | reverse complement strand
CGTGGCCTTCCCCAGGAACACTACGCCGTTCGTGCCCATCCCGTAGCCGACGGCGCCGTCGTTTTGGTCATACTCGCCACCGGTGAAAGTGAGACCCCGGAACCGCACGTGAGAGACGGGCCTGTCTGCGTCGCCGACCAGTTCCACGATTCGCCCGGCCACTGGAGCAACCACAAGGGACCCCTCGCCGAACCCGGCAGGCGGGATGAACCGGAGTTGCCCCTTCTCCGCGTCCAGGTACCATTCGCCCGGGGCATCCAGGGCATCCGGGACATTCTGCACGAAGTAGCGGTCCCCGGTGGCAAGGGTCGAGGACGCCTCCGGGCCGCCCACGGTGACGAGATGCTTCGCCTCATCCACGGACTCAATGCTCAACACCTCGTGGAACGCTCGGCAGTTGCCGGACTGGAAGATGTGGACCTCCGCCCCGGGGATCCGCGCCCATTCGGGCTTGATGTCACCGGGCGCGTAGGTGAAGCTGGTCTTGGAGCCCATCCCGCTGCCGCTCACGGTTAGCTGGATGCCCTTGTACTTCTTGAACCGCGCGGCCTGGATAAGGATCATGTGCCTGCCGTCGGCCACCGGGGGCAGGTTTGTGTCCACGGGCCTCCAGTCCGGGTCGTTACTCAGCGCGAAACTCGCCAGGTTCAGCCCGCCGCCCTTGAGGTTCTCCCAATGCAGGACGTGCCTGCCCGCGGTGAGTTGCAGCGTCGCAGTAGGTTGCCAGCTTGTGACAGCCCAGCCGCCGGTGTCGGGAAGGTTCATGAGCGGGGTGAACTCGCCGCCGTCGATCTTCACCGCGGTGCGCCCCGCCATGTTGTCATTGCCGAAGGGCTTGTTCTGCGCCCCGTAGTACACCCACAGCGTGTACTCGCCATCCGAAGGCACTTCGACGTCGTACTCCATCCAGTCGCCCGGATTGTGGATGTTGCCCACCGAGTACCCGAAGGCGTTGGGGTCCAGGGCCACGTATGAGAACCCCTTGCGGTACGGGTCGCTCGGGTCGAAGTTGGGGGTGCGCGCCGGGATCATCCGCCTGCCGTCGGCGAAGAGAGACCTGAAACGCCAGCCACCCTCGCGTACTTCCGGCAGGTCGGCGACCAGCACCCCGTCAGCCTGCGCCTCGAACCCCGTGATAGGCTTTCCGCCGACCAGCACCGGCTTCTCGCCCGGGTACGCCATGTAGGTGATCGGCGCGTCGGCGGTCCCGGAATCCGCGGGGCCGAGAGAGAAAGGTTCGTCCAGGAAGTACTGCCCGGCGCGGATCTGCACGGTCACTGAGCCCGTGATTGCGCCTCGCTCCCTGAGCGCTCGGATGGTGTCTCGGGCCTTGGCGAGAGTGGCGAAGGGGCCATCCGTACCGCGCTCATCAGCGGCGGGCAGCCTTCCGGACCAGGCATCATTACCCTCGGGCGAAACGAAGAGCAGTGTCTCGGCGGCGAAGCCCGAGACGCAGAGGGCCAGCAGTGGCGCAATGCACAGAATCGTGCGGGGCATTTGATCGGCTCCCTTCCAGTCAGGCAGTGGTGTGTGGTTATTCACCATCAACGCCCTGCCTCCCTCCGGCAGGTCCGGGCGTACTGCGTCGCGAAAACACACACAGCCTCAAGTCCAACGGGCGCACGTCGCGCTGCCTGTGGAGTGTGACAATTCATGGCAACCACCCCGTCATTGTACGCACCCCGGTTTCTGCTGGTCCCGTTCATACTGGCGGCAGGCGCCTGCGTCGCGCAGGTGCGGCCGCCCGTGGAGTTCGACGCCGATCCGGGCTGGATCGCCCATCCGACTTTCCTGAGCAATGCGGCGGCGGCTCCCGAGGTCATCGCCGAGGACGGCGCGGTGACGCTGCGGGTCTGGGAACCGGGCAAGGGCATGAAGTTCGAACTCCCCCTGCGGGATGTGACCGCCGAGACCGGCATCTACCTGGTGCTGCGTTACCGGGCCCTCAACCTCGCGGGCGGCTATGCCATCTGGGTGTATGACGGCAGCGCTCCGGGCAAGGAAGTGCTCAACGTGGGCGAACTGGTGCGCGATGGCCAGTGGCACACCGTCGCGGTGGACCTTGCGGCCCGGGGCGCTCGGGACGGGATGCGGTCGGTACTGACCGAAGTCCAGTGCCGCGAAGAGCCCGCCTGGATCAGCTTCGATTTGCTGGACGTCACCGACGAAGCCCCACCGGGCGCGACGGTCATTCCGGCGGGTGCGACTCCGCTGGCGGACCATGTCATGCGGCCAGGGGAGGACCTCGAAGACCTGCGCGCGGAGCCTGACTGGCTGGCGAATGATGCGACTGTATTCGCGCCCGAACCGGAGGGCGGCGTCCTTCATCTGAGCGCCGAGGGCGCCGACAAGGGCATGAAATGGTCGGCCAAGCTGCGCGAACCCGTTGATCTGCGGGGTTACCGTTTCGCGGCGATCCGATACCGGGCGCGGGGCACTGCGCCCTGGGGCGACTATTTGCTCTGGCTGTCGGGCGCGGAGGGTGGCATGCCCCAACAGAGCGAGCGCGTGATCTCCCTCTCGCAGGTCGAAACGGATGACCAGTGGCACGTGCTGGTGCTGCCCTTCAGCGCGGACTTCGCGGCCACTCATGCAGCGGTCCAGGTCTGCAGCAAGGCCGAACGCGGGGATGTCTGGATCGACACGGTGCGGTTTAGCGCGCGCCGGCCACGATTCGGGGTGAGTGAGATGCTGCCCGTGTCCCAGGGCTGGGGCGAGTCGATGCTTGCGCGGGAGAACGCTCGGCCGGTCGCGGTCCCTGACGAAGACACGAAGCCACTCGACCGGGCGCTGCGGGCCATGGGCCTGTCGTCATGGTTCCCGCAAGGGGACATCTGCGTGCGAGGGGTGCCCTTCCGGCTCGCCGCGGACGAGCCGAAGGCTCTGATGACTCCGGATGACATCGACGAAATGGCCACGCTGGAGGTGGGGGAGAGCGGCTCCGAGCTTTACCTGCTCCTTGCCGCCCAACTGCCGGCAACCGACGGCTCCCGCATGGGCGATCCCGTTCCCATGCGGCAGACCAGCGCCCCAGAACGCTTTGTGTTCCGGGTGGACTACGCGGACGGAGTAACCGACGAGATGTTCCCCATCTGTGTGGCCTCGGGCCGGCACGAACTGCGCAATGGTCCGGAGGTCTACTGCCTCACCGGCCTGCGCGACGAAGAGATCGCCAGCGTGAGCCTGCGCAATCGAATGGAGAGCGGGAAGCTCTGGCTGGCGGCGGCCACGGTCAACGGCGGCCCGGGGATGACGCAGGAGCCGGACGTGCAGACCATCCCGCCACTGGCTGCTACGCGGGATGATGCCCCAGGTAGAGGCCGCATCATCACCAATGAGGGCGGGTTCCTGATCGCCAATGACCTGCTTGCCGCCGATGTACAGACCCGCGACGGGGTCCGGCTGCGCGCATTGAGCAGCCCGCTGCTGCAGGCGACTGAGATCGCGGTGGAGCCCGGTCCGCTGTTTTCCATCGGACGCGGCGAGACCACACTGACGTCGGAGCAGGTGTCCGTCGGCGAGCCGGTGGTGGAGGCCAAGGGCGAGCGCACCGTGCTGCGCATTCCGGTGGATGGGACCGCCGGGGGGGTGCCGCTGAAGGGCGAACTGCGGTTGACCGTGGGCGATGGTCCGGACATCGGAATGGAACTGGACCTCGAGCAGGCATCGGGGGAGGTGTTCACACCGAAGATAAGCTTCCCGCTGGTGAACGGCTTGCGGATCGGGTCCGTCGAAGACACCTGGTATCTCTGGGCGCGCAAGGGCGGGATCATCAGCAATCGTCCCACCCACCAGCGCCAGACGTACGGGGGCGAATATCCTCTGCAGGTGGCGGATGCTTTCAACCCCGCTGCCGGCGCGGGCCTGGCGCTGTTGACATACGACCTCGAGAATGACTACCGCTACTGGGACCTGACCAAGGACGAGAGCGGGATCGCTTGGCGCCTGGACTTCTGGGAGCGAGAGTATCAGCCGGGTGAGCGCATCGAAACCTGCCCGGTGGCCCTGCGCGGCCACAGCGGGGACTGGCGCGCGGCGCTGGGCATCTACCGCAACTGGGTCGAGAGCTGGTACGCCCCGCAGGTTCCGCGCAAGCAGTGGTTTCAGGAAGCCTTCTACTACCAGCAGACCTTCGCCTGGAGTGGCCTGCGCAACAACCAGACGGGCGAGTGGATAATGGAGGAGGTCATCGGAGAATACCGCGACTACTTCGGCCGCCTGGACTATCTGCATATCTTCGACTTCGGCGAGTCCCGGATCTACGGCCGCGTGGGCGACTACAGCCATTACGATGAACTGGGCGGACTCGAGGCCATGCAGCAGGCCATCAGACAGGCCCAGAATGCGGGTGTCCGTGTGGGCCTGTACATTGAAGGCTACCTGTGCGACATCCGGGGCGAGTGGGGCCGGGAGAACGTCCCGAAGTACAATATGCGCCACAAAGACGGCTCCCCGTTCCTCTGGGCGCCCGGTTCCACCGAGCACATGATGTGCGCCGATGCGCAAGGATGGCGCGAGCACCTCGCGAGCACCTACAAGCGGGTGGCGGGCGAACTCCAGCCGGACGGAATGTACATCGATCAGTACGGCTTCCTTAACCCCTGGAAGACCTGCTGGTCGCGGGAGCACGGCCACCCGGTGCCGTGGGGACCGATCCGCGGGGAAGCGGGAACGCTGAAGGCCATTCGCAGCAGCGTGCCCGAGGGGATCGCGACACTCACCGAAGAGACGCCGAACGATGTGAATGCCCAGTATCAGGACGGCGCGCTGGGGTACTCGGTGACCTCGTCGGACCCGGAACTCATGCCCCACCGCGTGGACCTGTTCCGCTTCATGTTCCCGGATTTCAAGGTATTTCAGCTTGTCTCGTACAACGCTTTCACCGATGGCGGCTGGGACTTGCTGAAGTGGCCCTTCTTCAACGGGGAGGGCCTGTGGACCCACGGCGGGACCACGGGCTTCTACTGCGAGGATGCCCGACAGTTCCTCCGCAAGGCCTTTGCGATCCAGCACGAGCACCGCGCGGCGTTCTGCTCGGATGATGTGGAGCCCCTGGTGCCCACGCTGGTCCCGGCTGTCTACGCGAACCGCTTCACCGGCGGCGGAGAGACGGTCTGGACGCTGTTCAACGCGGGTTACCAGACTTTCCGCGGTGAGGCACTGAGCGTCCCGCACGTGGCGGGCGCCCGGTACTCGGACGCGATGACCGGGGAGCCGCTGGAAGTGCGCATTGCCGATGGCAAGGCGTACATCCCTGCGGAGCTTGGCCCGCGCGGAGTGGGCTGCGTGGTGATGCGGTTGCCGTGATGAGACGCGCTCCGGCGCGGTGCCTCTCCTTTACGGCTCGATGAACAGCCGGTCCGCACCCAGTTCCTGGCGCGGGACGCCCGGGCCTTCGATCTCCAGCTTCATCTCGTTCTTGGAGCTGCGCATGAACTGGACTTCGAAGCAGTGCAGGCCGGCCTTGAGGGCGGCGCTTCCTGTGGACGTGCTGCCCCACCAGCCGCACCGGGCCAATTCCGGGAGGTCGAGGTCGCGCTCCGGGTTGACGATGAGCACTGACGCCGTCTCCGGCGTATCCAGGTGGAAGTGGTAGACGCCGTCCTGCGGCACTTTGAGGTAACCCCTCCAGCGCACGCCGCAGAAGCGCACGGGTTCGGAGATGCTCATGTCCAGTCCGTCGCATACCCCTGACCTGTCGGGCGTGCGCAGCATGAGGTCATAAATGCGGACGTAAGTCACGTTGCGCTCGAAGTAATCATACTTCATCCCCCGAACCAATCCGTCCTCAGTCGCGTGTTCCGGTTCGCGTGGAGCCCACTGCCACGGTCTGAACTCGCGGGTCGCCACCAGGGGCAGCGGCTGATCGCCCTCGAAGTACCGGGCCTTCACCGTGCATGGTTCAGGAAGCGCGACAGGTTTCGCGTACAGCGCCGATTGGGCGCCCGGTTCACTGCCATCAAGCGTATAGCGCACCTGGTATCCAGGTTCTGCCTCAATGGTGAGCGGGTCCGCGTCGGCCATGTTCAGGAAGGGCTTCGGGCGGGAGATCACGGGTACTCTCGGGATGTAGATCGGCTCTGACGTGAACTGGTCGCCGACCATGCGAAACTCGAAGTCCTGTGTGGGCAATGTCTTCGCCGCACCATGGATAGACAGTTCGCTGCACCCGACAGCCAGTCCCCAGATGCTCTCCCCGGGCGTTTCGCACACCATGAGCGCCTCCGCATTGGCGCTTACAGGGTCAAGCGCGATCGCCTGCGCCTCATTGCGGCTCACGTAGCGGATGCGGGTTCCGTCGTGAAGGGTAGTGTCCAGGCCCGCGCTGCTCGCGTCGGACAGCGTCTCCGTGGCCTGCGCCACCGGGCTGTCTTGCCCCTTGTCGGTGGGTACCAGGAGCGTGAGCAGGCGGTCCGAGACATCGCTCTGCCAATTCACGTGGATGTCCACCGCCGGCCGCGCATCGCCGATTCCTGCTGAGTACCAGCCCAGCCACGGGTCGCGGTTGCCATGGTACTTGCGGTATTCCAACGCAGGGCCGAAGTGGAATATCTCGATGTTCGGGCCCTCCGGGTCCGCGGTGCGCAGGCGCTTACCATCGGGATGCAGATCGAACTGATCCTCCTTGAACCCGGCGATGACCTTGCGGTACTCGGGGTCCTCGCAGTACGGGGCGAAATTCCAGACCTGGGTGTACTGGTGGGGCTTGTCGCCGGTGTTGATCATGCGGTCTTCCACCAGCCAGAGCTTCGCGGGTTTCACGAAGACCACCCGGCGGTAGTGCTGGACGCTCAGGTCCACGTTGACGTCGCGGTTGTTCTCGAAATCCCCGTAGCCCAGGTCGTACAGGCCGTCCACCAGGTCGCAGCGTTCGGATGTATGCCAACGGCTGAGCACCGGTGTCTCGTATGCGCGCGAGGCATGGGGGCCGCTCTTGGACTGAGAGCGCCCATCCACGATGACAGTGTTGTTCTTGAGGCTCGAGGCCTCGCTCAGGTAGAAGTCCGCCCCTTTCGCTTCGGGAGTGCGGAAGACGCCGTAGGTGGGGTCGCCCCCGCAGACCAGAAGCTGCCGGCCGTACGCGGTCACCTGGATGGCGTTGTTGTCGCGCATGGAGTGGCCTGCCTGCGGCCGACCGTTCATGAAGAATAGGTACAGGTCCTTCATCCCCCAGCCGCTGCGCATGGCGTAGAAGCCACTGTAAGGCAGGGAGACTGAAGTGAACGGCTGTGGGCGGACCGGGGTCTTGCCGTCCAGCGGCGTGGCCCAGTACTTCTCGGCGGCGGCGTCACTCTCCCACACGTTCTTGCCCAGCACATCGTGGGCGTTGCC
>JAGPGE010000285.1 GCA_018056145.1 Armatimonadota bacterium | reverse complement strand
CCAGGATGTCGCGGGCGGAGTGACCCAGGGCACATCATTGATGAACACCGGCACTCCCGGCACAAGCTCGTTCATCTTCGCCTTGTAGGCCAGAAACTCGGCGAACTTGCCCTCCATGTCCTTGCCCCAGAAGCCGCCGGTGGGTTCGTCATGCCAACAGTTGCCAAGCCACGCCGGGTGGTCCTTGAAAGCGGCGACCGCCCCGAGATCGTGCTTCTGCATGGTGACCACCTGCAGGCCGCTCTTCAGCCCGGTCTCAAGCTGATCCTCCAGGCTGCGCGATGGCCACGGCCACATGGTGTTGAAGCCCGAATCGGTGAGGACCTTCAGGTCATAGTCATACCCGTACGCCGTACCGTACGGGTTGCCCCAGATGGCGATCTGGAAGAAGGAGCGCTCGGGGTCGTACTGGGTCAGCAGCCGTCCCCGGCTGTCGGTATGCGGAACGCCCTCGCGGTACACGATCTGGACCGCGTTGAACTCGCTCATCTTGCGCAGCAGCGTGTCGGGGTCGTCGGCAGCTAAGGCGGTGGCGGCCAGCGCAACGAGCAGCGCGGTCATCTGCACCGCGTTGAACGCGCGGTTCATCGGGGTCTCCTTTTCACGTCCGTCGGTTCACGTGCCCAGCCTGTTCGACACAACGGCAACAAAGTCCTGTCTGCTTCGGGATTGCAGGGAACTGCTGCCCCTAAGGCGAAGGCCACCGCGGCGATGGATGTCGGGAACTCCAAGGGAGGGGCTGCTGGTGGCACGGCGGCTCATTGTCCGCAACCCCGCAAGACTGCTCTGGACCCTGTTCGTCTTCGCGCTGATCATCGCCGGGCTCCTCGCCTGGCGCGCCCGGCCTCAGTACCCGCCAAGTTTCTCGGACGATGGTGCCGCCACATCATCGCTGGCCCCCGTAGCGCCGCAGCCAACACAGGCCCCCATCGAAACCGAGGCCGAGCGCAAGAGGCGCATAGCGGAAGAGATCGCTCAAATCCGGGCTGTGAGGAAGGCGCTTGGCGCTGAGGACGCGACGGCCCTTGCAAAGCTGCTGGACGAAGGCCTCCCGGCCGACCTTCTCGTGCCCGACGATCCGGAACGGGTCACGCGACAGACCTCACTCATCTACATGGCCGCTGACGCCGGGCGCGAGGACCTCGTCCAGCTTCTCTTGGACAGGGGTGCGGACGCCCAGCAACTCAATTTCCCCACCATGATGACGCCCCTTTTCTGCGCGGTGGAGAACCGGGACCTCGAACTGGCGAGGCTCCTGCTCAAGCACGGCGCCGACCCCTACTGGGAGGCGAAGCAGGGGATCAGCGTGCTCCACCAGGCGATGGGGAATGAGGACATGCTCAAGCTGCTGGTCACCGAGAGCAAGTACGAGCCGGAGGCCAACCCGTCCCGTCCCCCGCTTCCCGAGGCCATCGAAAAAGGGTGGAAGCCGGCGGCACGCATACTGCTCGAGGCCAGCGTCGGCGTTGAGGGGGAGAACTGGGAGGGGGACACTCCGCTGCATCTCGCAGCGGAGCGGAACATGACGGATATCTGCGAACTGCTCATCCGCAAAGGCGCGAACGTCAACGAGCCCGACCGTGAGGGGCGCACCGCGCTTGATCGCGCCAACGCCCGCAAGGCTTACAGGGCCGCGCGATTGCTCAAGAAGCACGGTGGCCGCACTGCGTCATCCGGGAGGGCGAACTGAGCATCGCGGTGAAACTGACCCGCATGGACTGAACCACCGGGCGCCTGCACGCGCCCGCGAAAGATGGTGCTCCGGATGGTGAGACTGTACCTGCTGACAGCCCTGCTCATCGCAGCGCCGATCTCCTGCTTCGCACAGACGGAGAAGGGTATCACCACCGTGGTCCTGGACCCGCCGCTGGAGGTCGTGGAACTGCGGCCCATCGAACTCACCATCCGGTATGCCGTGCCCGGGGCGATGGGCATCGTCCCGCTGCGCGTGGAGCTGAAGAACCTGCAGAACATTGTGCTCAAGGGTGAGACCGCCAACGTTTCCGGTGAGGGCCAGCGGCACTTCACATTCACCGCTCCTGCGGTCGCCCAGGAGAGCCACATCACCTTCGCCGTCTGGTACGGGACGGACTGGCGCGCACCGCTTGCGCCCATCATCCACACGGAGCGGATCAGGATCATGTCCGCCGAAGACGCCGCGAAGCTCGCCGTTCAGAAGGAGCGCGCTCAGGCGTGGCTCGCACAGCACCCGCAGATATCCGCCGCGAAGAAGGCCACCGCGATCCTCCTGGATGACCTTCCGGGCCTTGATCCTGAACGCGCGAACCGGGTCATCGCCGCCCTCGCAGGCCGGGGCATTGAGGCCTTGCCGTTGACCGCCGAGGAAATCTGCAACCGGCACATCCTCAATGCCGACAACTTCCAGACCCTCGTCCTCAGCAGTTCACGCGTACACCCCAATGACGGCGCCGACGCGCTGGGCATGTTCCTGCGGCAAGGCGGGAACCTGGTAGCCCTGGAGACGCCGGCATTCACCGATCCCGTGGGCATGGTGGGCGGCAAATGGATGGACCGCGCCCAGGCCGAGGAACTCATGGGCCGGACCCGCGCGCAGAAGATGCTCTGGGACATGGAATCCGGAAGCGAACAGGACTGGGGTTACACGGGCGGACCTGGCCCGGATGCGGAGTGGAACCTGGACTCACCTGGCGCGGAGGGCACCAGCAAGGCCCTGCATTGCGTGGTGCCCAGCTACCAGAGCTGGAACACCGTGATCGCGCCCTCCATTGAGCAGCCTTTCGAGCCAGGCCAGACCCTCACCTGTTTCTGGGCCAAAGGCGGTCCCCAGACGCGGTACATCGCCATCGAGTGGGTGGAGAAGGACGGGTCACGCTGGATCGGCACCGTCCCCCTGTCTCAGGAGTGGCGGCACTACGCGGTCAGCCCGAAGCAGCTCAAGTACTGGCACGACAGCGCCAGTCAGGGCCGCGGCGGAGCAACCGACAGCTTCAACCCGCAGAATGCCGCGAGGTTCACCGTGGGCATCGCAATGACCCACACCGCGCTGCCCGGCGGCAGGCACGAGTTCTGGATCGACCAGATCGGCACCGCGGAGAGCCCCCTGGGCGACGTGACGCTGCCCGAGGGCTTCGAGCTGGAACCGGTGGAGATGATCTGCCCCACGTACAAGTTCCACCCAGTCACAACCGCGCGCACCGTCAAAGTCAGTGACAAGCAGTGCATCCTGCCGCCGGCGGACCTGCCCGTCTATCCTGGTCTTATGTCCGTCCAGCCGCGCCCGCAGGGCACCGGCTACAACAAGAACCGCAAGTGGCGCTGGATTCCTCTCATTGAGGCCTTCGACGAGACGGGCGAAGTCTGCGGCACCCCTGCGTGTCTCATCATTAACCGCACCGGGCCCTACGCCGGGTCGATTACCGCTTCCTTCGCCCTGCCCGCGCCCGCCTACGAGAACCCGAAGGTTCTGGATATGGTTGCTGAAGTGACCCGGCGCATGAATGCCGGCGCCTTCCTGTTCGAAGGCGGCGCCGAGTACTACGCCTACTTCCAGAATGAGGCCGTGAAGCTGGGGGCACGCACCATCAACACCGAGACCGGAGCCGCGCCCGACTGCACGGCGCGTCTCAGCGTTCAGGCACCGGATGCCCCGGCCTTCGAGGCCACGGTTGACGCGGGCACGGGCGAGTGCGAGACTCTCTGGGAACCCGGGACATTCGCATTCCGGGACTACGAGGTCACCTGCGAACTCATCGCCGACAATGGCGACGTGATCGACCGCCTTACCCACCCGCTGGTGGTCTGGGAGCCTTCGCCCGAGCCGAAGTTCATGGATATCCGCGACGGCGACTTCTACCTCGACGGCCGGAAGTGGTATGCCCACGGCACCAACTACATGCCATCCAGTGAAATCGGGATAGAAGACGGCGAGTACTTCGAGTTCTGGATGGACAGCCAGCCGTACGACCCGGTGGTCACCGAGCGCGACCTGAAGCGCACGAAAGCCATGGGCATGAACATGGTCAGCATCTTCTGCTACTACCGGTCCATCGGCAGCCGCAACCTGCTGGACATCCTCGAGCGCTGCCGGCGGCACGGGCTCATGGTCAACCTCAGCCTACGCCCGGGTACCCCGCTGGACTTCCGCTGGGACGAGGTGAGGGCGCTGATCGAGGCATACCGTCTCAAGGAGCATGACATTATCTTCGCGTACGACCTGGCCTGGGAGCCGGTGTTCGGCAATTACCCCATGCGCGCGCGATGGGACGGCGAGTGGGAGAAGTGGATCAACGAGCGCTACGGGAGCCTCGCCAATGCCGAGGAGAGCTGGGAGTTCCCCGTGCCCCGCGTGGATGGGAAAGTCGCCCAACCCACAGACCAGCAACTGTCCGAAGAGGGCCCGCACCGGGTCATGGTCTGCGCGTACCGGCGGTTTCTCGATGATCTGCTCGCGAAGAAGCACGCCATCGCCAACAGTCTCGTGAAGAGCATCGACCCCAACCACTTCACCAGCTTCCGCATGAGCGTTGCTGGCGACCCCACCGTGGGGGGGGGCCTGGATCGCCTACGATTTCAGGGGCCTGGCCCGGAGCGTGGATATCATGGAACCCGAGGGCTACGGGCGCATCGGCGAATGGGATCGGGTCCGCCCGGGGATGTTCACCGCCGACTACTCGCGCTGCATGGCGCCTGGCAAGCCCGTGATGTGGGCCGAGTTCGGCAATTCCACGTGGAACCGCGACCTCATGGAGCCCGACCCCAAGGCAGAGGAATGGGCCGGCGGCTTCTACGACCGCTTCTTCCGCATGGCCCTGGACTCCGGCGCGAATGGGACCATCAACTGGTACTACCCGGGCGGCTACCGGGTCAATGAGCGTAGCGACTACGGGATCATCAACCCCGACGGAAGCTGGAAGCCCGTGAGCCACTCCATCCGCAACTGGACCGAAGCCATGACCACTCCCCGCGATCTGCCCCCTGTGGACGAGTGGATTCTGGTGGACCGCGACGAGAGCGTGAAGGGCCTGGCAGGCGTCTACGAAGCTGCGCAGGAGCGTTACTGGCAACTGCGCGAAGCCGGTAAGCGACCTGCCCTGCGCACCGCGGGACACGGGATGACCAGCGACACTGCTCCCCGGGTCGCCGTGGGCAACGTGCCGTACTCGCCCGGGCGCACGCCCCACAAGTACCTGAACGCGGAGTTCGACCGCATCGAGATCAGGAACGCCGCGGGCGAATGGCAGGAGATCCTCGATGGCGCCGAAGTTCACGTCAAGCGCGGCGACCCGGTCCTGGTGCGGGCAACCATCGGCAACAACGGAGACGCGTCTTGGATTGCCCGAGAGGACTTCGGCGGAGTGGCCCTCACCTGCGGCGAAGCCAACTTCTTCCTGCCCGAGAGCGTCCCTTCGCTCGGGACCATCAGTATCGACGGCTTCCAGGTCTGCGAACTTCAGGGGGACATGGACCTGACCTTCGAGATGAGCGTCTGGCCGAACACCCCCTTCGGCGAGAAGGTGGACTTCCGGCTGATCGCGGACTGACGGGAGCGAGCCATCCCGACCAATGATTGGGGCTGCCCCATGACCCAGCGCGCGATCATCATCGCCAACCCAGCAGCCCGCGGGATCGCCCACCGTCCCGGCGCCATCGGGGAAGTCGCCGATCGCCTGCGGGGTGACGGGATCGATACCGAGGTCATCCTGACCACGGGGCCTGGGCACGCGACATCGGCGGCGCGACAAGCCGCCGGTCAGGGCCTCGATCTCGTGGTGGTCGCCGGCGGGGACGGCACCATCAACGAGGCTGTCCAGGGACTCGCTGGCACCGACACCGCGCTAGGGATCGTGCCCCTGGGGACCGGCAACGTTCTGGCCTGGTACATGGGACTCGAACGCGAGGACATCCCGGGCGCCTGCCGCGTAATCACTCAGGGCGCGCGGCGCGAAATCGATCTCGGGCGTCTGAACGGCCGCTATTTCATCAACATGGCGGGCATCGGTCTGGATGCCCAGGTCGCGGCGGACGTGGACCCTACGATGAAGCGATCAATGGGCCGCCTCGGGTTCATGTGGCAGTTCATTGTCACCCTGGTCATCCGTCGCCCCTGGCCCTTCGATGTGCGCGTGGACAACCAGCATGTGTCCGGCAGGCTCTGGTCGGTGATCATCTGCAACACTCCGGTCTACACCTGGCGCGTATCCATGGCGAAATCCGCGCACCCGGCCGACGGGCTGCTTGACATCGTGCTCGTCCACAAGTGCGCACGGGGGCAGTTGCTTGAGGACCTGTCCGCCATGTTTCTGCACAGCAGCTCCGCCGCGGATTCCGAGCATATGCAGGTGATCCGCGGCCGGCATCTCGAAGTGCGCAGCCTCCCCGACGCCCCGTGGCAGGTGGAGGGCGAAGTCGGTGGCAAGACGCCGGTAGTCTGCGATGTGGCGCCCCTGGCGCTCAAGCTCGCGGTCCCACCGGACCTGTGGGAGTGAGCCGGTTGCGACCTCGCGTGCGCAGACGCCATACGCGCACCGTCCAGCGCACTGGGCCCCGCGGGGCAAGCGAGGCGTCATGAGTCCCGCTACGGAGGCCTCATGCGTTCGCTGCCAGCCAATGGCGCCTGTGGCCTGTGTTCACAACCGCGACCACAGAACGCACCGTCACCCAGACACAGCAGGAGAATCATGAAGAACACCCGCTACCTCAACCCCAAGCGCGGGGAGCACGCCTTCGCGGCAGACCCAGACGCCCGGCGCCCCAACCTCTTCGTCATCACCGTGGACATGATCCCGCCCGAGGCATACCAGCCCGAATGCCCCCTGCGGCAGCATCTGCACACCCCGGCCATGGACCGGCTCATGAGCGACGGTGTGCGCTTCTCCAATGCTTTCACCGCATCTCCCCTCTGTGGCCCATCCCGCGCCTGCACCCTTACCGGCAGGTACCCCTACCTGACGGTGAATGAGGAACGGGCCCACGACGGCTGGGAGACTTCCCTGCGGTGCTCCGACGCCATCTACCCCGAGTATCTGAGCGCCTCCGGTTACCTCACCAAGCACGCCGGGAAGTGCCACGTGGGCGCGGCCAAGTTCCTGGATGCATTCGGCGAAAACGATGCGCCCTGGGACCGCTGGGCGCCGCCCATGGCCGATGACGACGGGTACCTGCGCTACCTGGACGGCCTGGGCGTGCAGCCCCCGATCTGGCTCGACCCAGTGCGGGGTCTTCGGCCCGATCGCACCACGCCCGGCAACAGCTACGGCGGCTGGATCACCCAGCCCGACGGCTCCGAATTCCCGCTGGAGGCCACCTACTCCCGGTACCTGGCGTGGCTCGCCGAACAGAAACTGGACGCGGCCATGCGCCAGGCATCTCCGGGTC
>JAGPGE010000284.1 GCA_018056145.1 Armatimonadota bacterium | reverse complement strand
CTTGCCCGCGACCGTCGTTGACGATGACCGGCGAGGCGAAAGGCGTCGCGGGCAAGCCCGCTCCAACAATCGCCATGGACGTGTGCGCGAGACCGTCACGGCTGCGCCGAAAGCAGTGGGACATGGCGGCCGAATGATCGATCCGCCGAACGAGCGCGCCCCGCGAAGTCTCCGTGGAGCTCTCGCGGGGCGCGTGTCGGGCAGTCCGTTCCGAAGTCTTACCGGGTCCAGAACGCCGCGTCATTCATGGCGTTGCGCGGCTGCACCCATTTCACGTGTCCGTCGGCGAATCCGAAGTTCTCGCCGCCATTGTGCCGGCTTGCGGTGTCGTCGTTGACCGGCACGCCGCCCGCACCCAGGCCATCCAGCGGGCTTGTGGTTGATCCGCCGTCGCAGCAGACATTGGACCAGATCAGCGCACCCTTGCCGCCAAACATGTGAGCAGAGTCACCCATCAGGACGGTGGTGGCGGGGGTCTTGAGTTCGGCGAGTCTTGTGGGGACCGGAGCGGTGGTGACAGCCCGGCCGAAGATGCCGTCCCAGAAGCCGTAGCCCCGGGAGGCCGGCCCCGGGAAGCGCCAGTACGTTTCGTAGGTTCCGTAGCCGTCGGACGGTGCGACTGCGCCCGAAGGACAGACATAGAGTTGCAGGTTCTTGACGTAAGGATAGACTGCGAGTGGAGGTGACTGGGGCGAGGTGCAGACGGACGGGTTCGCGAACCCATCACCGCCACTGCCACGCGCCGGATACCAGCGCGCCCAGGTTGGGAAGGTCTCGTCATAGTCCTGTACGTACATGAGCACACCCAGGGACAACTGCTTGCAGTTCGACTGGCAACTCGCCTGGCGAGCCTTCTCGCGCGCCCGTGCGAAGACCGGGAAGAGGATGGCTGCCAGGATGGCGATGATTGCGATCACCACCAGCAACTCAATCAGTGTGAAACCCTTGCGCATAGCGTACCATCTCCCTCGAAGCATGGTTCAGCGGCGCAAGCCACTGGTTAGCTGGTTCGCGTTACGACGGGCCAGTTCCTGCCTTTTCAGTCCTCGAGTATCCGGGATTGATGGCTCTTCCGCGGGTAACATCAGACGCCGGGACCAGGAGGACGGATATGATGCTGCTGTGCAATCTCATTCTTGCGCTGTCCGCGGTCGCCAACGCCCAGCCCGCCGACTGGACGCCCGAGTCCGTGGGCGCCGGGTACTCCACCGGCCGGGGCACGGTCCTGATCCCCGAAGAGGGGATGGTCAGCCGGTCGCTGGACCTCACCTTCCCCGGAAAGACGGAATCCGTGCCCGGGGACTACGCACAGTGGTCGTACCCCGTTGAGGGCCCACCGGACAAAGACCGCCTGCGCTTCTACCTCGCGGACGATTTCACCGGACCTACCGGCGGATACCACTTCATCCAGGTGCTGCAGGACGGCGAGGTCCTCTGGGAGCGCGATGTGGCCGGCGGCACGCCGCTGCCCGAAAAGGTCACTATTGACCTGCCTCGTGCTTCGGGAACGCTGGCCTTCCGATTGTTCGGGAGGAAAACTGTGACCAACTTCCCGGTGCGGGTGAAAATCGCCGGCATCGAGTTGGAGGGCGGCGGACAAGCCGGGCCGCTCCTGCCACTCCTGCCCGTCTCCGCGACGTACACGCCATATCCGCCGGACCTGCCCCTTCCCGCACTGCCGCCCGCGGGTGGCTGGAGCCTGAACGCCCGGATCGTCCAGCCCTGGGGCAGCACACAGACGGTGGCGATCCGCGATGCAGTGAAGTGGTCCGTCCGCTTCGACGAGGACTTCGGCTTCAACGCCATGATTGTCCTCCCGACCCACGCCCACAATGCCATTACCGTAGGCCCGCCCGAGACAGCGAAGACGCCGGGCATCACGGACCAGGAGTTCCGGGACGCGCTGGCTCTCTACCGCGCCCGGGGCATGCGCATCATCATCTACACCAGCATCATGCACTGCGGCCACAGCCCTGAGTGGCAGTTCGGCGGAATTGCGAAGGAGCATCCCGAGTGGTCGATGGTGGACTCGGCGGGCACCCCGATCACACTCTACGGGCAGCCGTGGCTGTGCCCCTCCACGGGCGCGCTGGAACATACCATCCGGTATACGGAAGACCTCGTCCGTCGGTACTCGGCCGACGCGGTTATGCTGGATAACAACGAGTTCCTCAACAGCGATGCCGGTGCGCCGACCTGCTACTGCGAGGGCTGCAGGGCCGGCTTCGCTCGGTACATCCTGGAGCGCTTCACACCCGAGCAACTGCGCGTGGCCACGGGTCTGACGCCGGATCAGGTGGCGATCCCGCAGGTGGACAGCGACCCGCTCTGGGGGCTTTGGCTGTCGTGGCGGAACCGTGTCTGGGCCGAGGCGACTGAGGCGTACCGGGTGCGGCTGCGCGCGATCAAGCCGGATATCATGGTCCTGGCGAATACCCAGTACCAGTACAACTCCTGGGTGCTGGCAGTGGACGGCCAGTACGCCCACGAGGACGCGATCCTGGCGGAATCCAGGGGCCACGCACCCGAGGGCATGGCCGCGAAGATGGTTTTGGGCAGGGCCCTGGCGCAGAATCGGCCCTTGTGGAATTACATCGGCACCTTCCAGGAACACGACTTCACCCGGTTGCGCGAGCCGGACGAAGTGGCCGGGATAATGGCCGCGTCCAGCGCGGTGGGGGCAAACCCCTGGATCGTCTTCTACGGCTTCGAGGGCCCGGAGAACCAGCCATCGGTGCAGGTGATCGAGAGCCAGATGCGGCTGTGGGACGACTACCCGGAGCTGTTCACAGGGGAAGACCGCGGCGACGTGGCGGTGATCATGTCTCCATCCAGCCGCGACCATACCGGGGAGCCGATGCCGCCGCGGAACACCGGGTCCCTGATCGCGCAGGGGCATTCGCTGGTCGGCATCTGGGAGCCCGCGGGCGGCGGCGAACGGCTGAACAGTGCCCGCGTTGCTTTGGCCACTTCCTGCGCCTGCATGTCCGACGCGCTGGCGGCCGAACTGGTTGCCTGGACGCGGAACGGCGGCACGCTGATCATCCGGCCGGATACCGGCTGGCGGGATGAGTTCGGCCGATGGCGTCCGCAAAGCGCCTTGTCCAGTGCCGCGGACGTTCATCTCAGCCGGCCCGGCACTCACAATCTTGGCGCCGGGCACGTGGTATGCGTGGCGAGCGATGCCGCGATACCGGAGGCGGTCTCAGCAGCGGTGGCGACGCGTGTTTCCAGTGACTCGCCGGTGGGTGTGTTCCAGCGTGTCGGCCCGCAGGGAGGCACGGTGTTCGGACTGTGTGCATTGGGGCCAGGAGCGTGCAGCGCGCGCCTGACACTGCCCGATGGCACGGGTTCCGTCACGCTATACGAGCCCGGCCTGGCGCCGCGCACTTTGCCGATTACCCACACTGATCGACAGCCGCGGGTGTTGGTGGAGATTGGCCGGCGGCTTGCGGTTGTGACGGCGGATCAGTGATATCTCTCGTCCGGGAAGGTATCCGGGCAGCCATCCGCGAATAGTCGCGTTCCGGCGCCGTCGTGGCGTTCGGACAAAGCGCGGCGCCCGGGCCTCACAGGGCCCGGGAACGCTCGAAGGCGGCGCCGTGCCCGTACAAGGAGGACGATGCCCGTGGGAATGCGGGAAGCCATTGACAGTGGTCAGTTCATCATCACCGGCGAGGTGGCGCCGCCGAAAGGCTGCCATCTCGAACACATGGTGGAAGAAGCGGAGTTCTACCGGGGCCGCGTGGCTGGGATCAATGTGACCGACATCCAGTCCTCGGTCATGCGCGCGAGTTCGCTCGTGGGCTGCCTGAAGCTGAAGGAGGCCGGGCTGCCGCCGGTGCTGCAGATGGTCTGCCGCGACCGCAACCGGCTGGCCCTGCAGTCCGAGCTTCTCAGCGCCTGCGCCCTGGGCATCACCGATGTTCTGTGCCTGACCGGGGACTACACGACCCTCGGGGATCATCCCCAGGCGAAGCCGGTTTTCGACCTGGATTCGGTCTCGCTCCTCAAGGCCGCGCGGCGCCTCATGGAAGGCCGCGACATGGCCTATTACAAGAACGCGCGCACCGGCGAGATCGTGGACGGTGAAGCCTTGGACGGCGACCCGCCCTCGTTCTGCCTGGGCTGCGTCGTCAACCCCGGCGCGGTGCCGATGGAGCCGCAGATCTACAAGCTGCTCAAGAAGATCGAAGCTGGGGCTGAGTTCTGCCAGACCCAGGCGGTCTACGACCCTGCGCTGTTCGAGGAGTTCATGACCCGCCTGGGAGACGTGCCGATCCCAATCCTTGCGGGAATCGTTGTTCTGAAGAGCCCGATGATGGCCAAGTACATGAACGCCAACGTGGCCGGGGTGAAGGTGCCCGACTGGATGATCGCGGAGCTTGAGGATAAGGAGACCCGGGTCGCGAAGAGCATCGAGATGCACGCGAAGCTCGTCCAGGACCTCAAGCCCATGTGCCAGGGCGTCCACATGATGCCACTGGGCTGGGACAAGCACGTTCCGGCGATCCTAGACCTCGCGGGTCTCTGAGGCCACTTGCGGGCGACGCGCCGACGTTCTATAATTAAGGAATACAATTCACTCCCCGTGGGGTGCTCCCAATGATCGCAAGCAGCAAGAAGGCTTTCGAAGAGATCCTCCGCATGCTGGAGGGGCACGAGCGCATTTTCATCATCGGTTGCGGCGACTGCGCGACCCAGTGCCAGACCGGCGGCGAGGTCGAAGTGGAAGAGATGAAGCAGCAGCTGGAGGACGCCGGCAAGACCGTCACCGGCACGGCAGTCCCGGACGTCACCTGCAATGTCCTGGACACCGCCCGCGTCCTGCGCCAGCAGAAGGAGGCCGTGGAGCAGACCGACGCCTTCCTGGTCCTGTCCTGCGGCACGGGAGTGCAGTCTGTCGCGGATTCCCAGGAGAGCAAGCCGGTGTTTCCTGGGGTCAACAGCCTCTTCTCCGCCATCACCAAGCGCAAAGGGCAGGTGTACGAGCGCTGCGTGTGCTGTTCGGACTGCGTTGTCGGCGACTATGCCGGCATCTGCCCCATGGCCCGCTGCCCCAAGGGCCAGCTTCACGGCCCCTGTGGCGGGTATGACGAGGGCAAGTGCGAGGTGAACCCGGAGCAAGACTGCGTGTGGGCGCTGATCATCGAGCGCGCCACGAAGACGGGCCAGCTGGAGCAGGTGCTGGAACACATGGGTTCCCAGGGCGCCAAGAACTGGCAGGCGGACACGCATCCGGGCGAGCTGGTCTTCGAGCCACGCCGGGCCGGAAAGCTCTAGACTCCGGCAGACGGACACACGCCGACCATCAGGGCCGCGGAGGGCTGACTCCCCTCCCGCGGCCCTTTGCTGTTCTGGCGACCGAAGCGCCGGTACTTGCTTTTCATCGGAATATGTTTATAATCTCATTCAATCCCTGCGCCTGGGACAATTCCGTTATCAACACGGGGAACACAGGAGACCTACCATGGCCGACGCGAAGCGCATACTGATCATCGGCGGAGTGGCGGCGGGGCCGAAGGCCGCGGCGCGGGCGCGACGCCTGGACCCCGACGCCCAGATCACCATCATCGAGAAGGACGAGATCATGTCGTACGCCGGTTGTGGCCTGCCCTACTACATCTCGGGCATGGTCGACGACCGCAACGATCTGATGGCGACCCCCATCGGCGTTCTGCGGGATCCGGCCTTTTTCGCGAACGTCAAGGGGATCAATGTCCTGAACCGCACTGAGGCCCTGTCTATCGACCGCGCCGCGCACGAGGTCGAGGTCAAAGACCTGACCACCGGCGAGACGCGCAGGATCGGGTATGACAAGCTGATTCTGGCCACGGGCGCCGAACCGATCGAGCCGCCGATTCCCGGCAAGGATCTCGAGAACGTCCTGCACCTCAAGCGCATTGAGGATGCCGACCGTTTCCGCGAGTACATGAGCGGAGGCGCCTGCCCCTATGTGGTGATCATCGGCGGCGGTCTCATCGGCATGGAGATGACCGAAGCGGTCACCGAGTGCGGAAGCGCCGTGACCGTCGTGGAGATGCTCCCGCAGCTACTGCCGATGCTGGACCACGACATGGCTGCCCTGGTGGAGAAGCATCTGCGGAGCCGGGGCGTTACCATTCGCACAAGCACGCGGGTGGACCGCATCGAGGCTGACGACAGCGGAAAGGTGAGGTGCGTGGTTACCGGCGACGGGGAGGAGATCCCCGCCCAACTCGTCCTCCTGAGCATCGGCATCCGCCCGAATGTGGCCCTGGCGCGCGATGCCGGGCTGACCATCGGGCCATCCGGCGGGATTCTCGTGGACGAGTTCATGCGCACCTCGGATCCCGACATCTTCGCGGCGGGCGACTGCACCGAGAAGCGCTGCTTCGTGCGGGGCACCGGCTGCATTCTTCCGCTTGGATCGGTTGCGAACAAGGAGGGGCGCGTTGCCGCCAGCAACGCCCTGGGCATCGCTGACAGGTTCCACGGTGTCGCGGGAGCCACGGCGCTCAAGGTCTTCGACCTCAACGTGGGCCGCGCCGGGCTGACCTTCGCTCAGGCGAAGCAACTGGGCTTCCATGTTCTCACCGCCACTGTCGCCGCCCCGGACAAGCCCCATTACTACCCGGATGCCAAGCCGGTCGTGCTGAAGCTCATCGCGGAACACGGCACCCACAAGGTCCTCGGCATACAGGGAGTGGGCCTCGGCGAGGTCATCAAACGCATCGACGTCGCGGTCACCGCAATGACTGGGAATATGACCGTGGACGAGATTGCAAATCTCGACCTGGCCTACGCTCCGCCGTACTCTGAGGCGATGGACGTCCTCATCCACGGCGCCAATGCGCTGCGCAACAAACTCGACGGTCTGTACAAGGGGATAAACTGCGAGGACCTGAAGGCTATCCTGGGCGCCCGGGAGGAAGACGTCTTCGTGCTCGACGTGCGAACCCCGGACGAGCATGATGCGGGCTTCATCCAGGGATCGACGCTGATTCCCCTGGGCAAGCTGCGTGCGCGCTATGAGGAGATTCCGCGGGATCGCCGGGTTGTGGCTTACTGCAAGACGAGTCTGCGCGCCTATGAAGCGGCGCGGTTCCTCGCCGGGAAGGGTTACGACAACATCGAAGTGCTGGACGGCGGCATGCTAGCGTGGCCCTTTGAGGTGGTGACGGGTTCCTGAAGCGGAGGGCCCTCGCGCTGCCCGCCGCGGACGGAATCGGTTCGTGCCTGAACCTTTGCGGCCTGCGCGCGTCTATGCCCACGGGTGCTGCCATGCAGGGGCGGGCTTCCCTGCACCTGCAGGGACAAAGGGAGATCTCCGGGAGGTTCGGCATGAGACGCGTTCTGTCTGCTATCACCGTGGTTGTTCTGCTCGGAATCGCAGCGTCCG
>JAGPGE010000283.1 GCA_018056145.1 Armatimonadota bacterium | reverse complement strand
GAATTGGGATGTGCATTCCTCCAGCCGTGGGATGTGCGCGTCCCTTAGCCGTGGGATGTGCATTCCTCCAGCCGTGGGATGTGCGCGTCGTCCAGCGCACAGGGCCCCACGGGTCGTCCTCATGATGTGCGGGGCCCCACTCGCTGGACGGCGCGAGCACCCCGCACCTGAAATTGGGATGCGCATTCCTCCAGCCGTGGGATGTGCGCGGCGACCGCAGGCGGTCGCTTCTGGCGCACAGGGCCCCACGGCCCGAATGGGTACAGGCGCCCGCTCCGCATCCGGGCGCGAACCGGTATGCCCGCCCGCTCCTTGACCTCCTCATTCCCGCGCAGTACCATTCCCGCGTTATCCATTACGCCAATGGACGGTCCCCTCATGCCAGCTACCGTCAGCATCGTCAAGGGCCACGATCTCACAGCAATGCTCGCCCTGTCCCTCGAAAACCTGGGCGGGATCGGGCAGTTCGTCAGCCCTGGCGATGTGGTGCTTATCAAGCCGAACAGCTTCGTGAAACAGGTACCCGCAAACGGGAATATCGCGAAACCCGAACTGGTGGTGGCCCTGGCGAAATTGGTGCGCGATGCCGGAGCCGCCCGGGTCATCGTCGGCGAGCGGAATGATGACGCGGTTCTCGCGAACTTCGCGGATTCGGGCATCGAGCAGGTGGCTGAGCTCCTGCCTTTCGGCGCGGCGGAGCACGTGACTGTGCGCATCCCTGGCGCGAAAGCCCTGCAGGCCCCGGTAACCGTTCCGAAGATACTCCTGGATTGCGACAAGCACATCACCGTGCCGGTCGGCAAAACCCACTGCGGCGCGGGGGTCACCGCCTGCCTGAAGAACGCCATGGGGCTGATGATGGGCGACGAGACCCGCAAGTCCCATTCCTACGGCATCTGCAATGTGCCCATTGATGTGAACACCCTCAAGTGGCCGGTGCTGGGTGTGGTGGACATGACCATCGCCCAGGAGGGCCACTTCCCTGGCGGTGTGGGCACCCCGGTGAACATGGACCTCATCGTCGCCAGCGGGGACATCGTGGCGGCGGATGCCACCGTGGCCCGGCTCATCGGCCACGACCCGCGGGAGGTCTGGCTGATCCGCAATGCCGCCGCGCGCGGCCTTGGTGTCCTGGACGAAACCGAAATCATCACCGTGGGCGAGAAGATCGAGGAAGTCGGCTGCAAACTCACCGGGGTGGAGTTTATCCCCGACGAGTTCGGCGACCAAGTCAACTGGCATGCGGACCAGCGCTGCCCGTACTGCATCCGCGACGCCGTCTCGTACCTGCGCAGCCCGGCAGGCCGCAAGTTCATGGAGAAGCACGGGCCGATCAATGTCGTCGCCGGGCCGGTGACGGACGCGGGCTTCGACGAGAGCCGGGTGACCCTCATCATCGGCAACTGCAACGCGTGGCTGATGGACCGGGGCGTGTACGTCCAGGGCTGCCCGCCGGCGGTTTTCCACATCTCCGACCAGGTCAAGGCCCTGGGCCTGGACGGGGACTAAGGCTGCTGGCGGCTCGCACGTCCAGTCTCATTCTTGGAGCGCGCTTGCCCGCGACGCCGTCTGCCGTCCCGAGGGGCTTCATGGGACCTGGCGTCGAGACGCCCGCCCCACGCGGCCGAGACAGGATTGCCCGTCCGCCGACCAGGACGGTCGGCCTGCGCGAGATCCTTCACCACCGCGCGGCGCGGCCCCCGCCACGTTTGACTTGCCTCTCGCCGCGAAGGTATAATTCGCGCGCCGGAAGACGGCCTTCGACCCCACGTATCGCCGAGTTCAGACCCGTTCCCGGACTCTGCGCCAGCCCGGCGTTGACCGACGACCCCCAATGGGCGCGACCGAGCAGAACTGGCCGGCACGCGCTGGATGACATGGAGTTGCGCCTTGTACCTGCGGAAAGTTGAGCTGCGTGGCTTCAAGACCTTCGCCGACCGGACCGAACTTGAGTTTGGCCCCGGAATCACGGCCATCGTCGGGCCGAACGGCGTGGGCAAGAGCAATATCTCCGACGGTATTCTCTGGGCTCTGGGAGAGCAGAGCAACCGCGCCCTGCGCACTCAGGCGTCGCAGGACGTCATCTTCGCCGGCTCCGAACGTCGCAGGCCCATCGGCATGGCCGAGGTCTCGGTCACCATCGACAACAGCGACGGCCAATTGGCCGTGGATTACTCCGAAATCATCGTCTCCCGCCGCCTTTTCCGCTCCGGCGAGAGTGAGTATCTCCTGAACCGCTCCACCGCGCGCCTCAAGGATGTTCGCGACCTGCTCCTGGATACGGGCGTTGGCCCGGATGCTTATTCCGTCATCGGCCAGGGCGAGATTGATGCGATCCTCAGCATCCGCTCCGAAGACCGGCGCGAATTGCTGGAGGAGGTCGCGGGGATCCGCAAGTACCGGGTGCGCCGGGACGAGGCGACCCGCAAGCTCGAGGCCACCCAGGCGAACATGACCCGCGTGGCCGATATCCTTGCGGAGCTCAAGTCTCAGCGCCGCCCGCTGGAAACTGAGGCCGAACGCGCCCGGCAGTACAAGGAAATGGCTGACCGCCTGCGCGACCTGGACCTGCATCTTCTCGCAGGCGACTACCAGCGCCGTCGCCAGCGCATTGGCAAGCTCACCAACGATCTCGAAGTCACCCGCGCCGACCATCAGGCCACGCGCAACCGCATGTCCCAACTGGACAGCGAGCATGAGCGCGTGCAGTTCGAACTGGCTCGTCTGGGCGACGAAGTGGACCGCTTGCGGGACGAGGCCAACCGCGCCGAGCGTGAACTCGACCAGGCCCGGCAGGCGCGGATGGTGCTCGAAGAGCGCCTGCGCGCCGCAGCGGCGAGACAGACCGACCTGCAGGTGACCCTCGAGGGACACGAGCGGCGCTCGAAAGAACTGTCCGGGCAGCTTGAATCCGTCTCGGCCGAACTGGAAGAGACCGCAACCCTCCGCTCCCGCGCCGAACAGGAGCGCGCGCAGTGGGAGGAGGAGTTGAAGGCCAGATCCGAGGAGTTCCGGGTCAAGACCGGGGCGATCCGCGAGCTGGAGCAGAAGCAGGCGGAGGTCCTCAAACGCGCAGCCGCCCTGGAAAACGAGGCGCTCACACTGCGCGGGGTCGAGGGCGATCTCACCGAGCGCGTGGAGCGGCTGTCGCGGCAGGCCGAGAGTTTCGCCCAGCGCGAACTGGAACTCAGTGAGGCACTCAACGCAACCCGCGCCCGCCGTGAGGAGCTGGAGCTGTCCACGCAACAGCGCACCGAGCAGCTTCAGGAACTGCGCGCGAACCTGGCGCGGTCCAACCGCACGCTGCAGGAACACCGCCAGAAGTGCAATATCTTCTCGGGCGCTGTCACCACCGCCGAAGCCCAGCAGGAACTGCTCACCCAGCTTGAGCGCTCCCGCGAGGGCTTCAGCGACGGTGTGAAGAGTGTCCTCAAAGCTGCCGAGGAAGGTACCCTCCAGGGCATCCACGGCATCGTCGCCGACCTGGTGGACGTCCCTGTGCGGTTCGAGCGCGCCATCGAAATGGCCCTCGGCGAAGCCCTCCAGTGGGTGGTCGTTGAGACCGACGAGCAGGCCGCAACCGCCGCGCGGTTCGTGTGCGAAAACGGGATCGGGCGCGTCACCTTCCTGCCCCTGTCCAGCCTGGCGGCCGCAACCACACCCGCCGGAGCCGATCAGATCACCGGGCCCGGCATTGTGGGACCGGCCCTGCGTAATGTGCGCGTCCGGCGCGAGTACCAGAAGCTTTTCGACAAGCTCCTGGGCAGCGCCGTGATCGTCAGAGACCCGGATACCGCCTTGTCCGCCGCACAGCGGGCGCGCACCCGCCTGCGCATCGTCACCCTCACCGGCGAAGTCATCCACCCGGACGGCTCGATCACCGTGGGCGGCGAAGAGGGAGCGGGCGCCCAGGCCTTCATCCGCCGGCGGGAACTTGAAGCGCTGTCGGCGGAACTTGAGGTCATGCGCGAGTATCTCGCGGAAATGTGGCGGCGCGAGGAGAACCTCGACCAGTGGAGCGGACGCCTGGGTGAGGAGATACACGGCGTCGAGGCGGAGCTGGCCTCCCTCCAGTCGCGCAAGGCCGCGGCGGAGACGGACATTACTCATCTGGCCGATCAGCAGAAAGCCGCCCGCGGCGCGGGGCTTGAGTTGTCCGAGGAAGCCCGGACCCTCACCCAGCGCCTGCAGAGCGCCGTCACCCGCCGCGAGGAGGCCGAGGCCCAGGGCGAACAACTGCGGCTGGAGGGCGAGGACCTCGGGCGCCAGATCGAGCGCGCCCGGGCGGACGGCGTCTCCCAGGCCGAAGTCGACGCCTGCCGCGCTCGTCACGTCAACGCCCAGGTCGCCGCGGCCGAGCTTTCCGAAAAACAGCGCTCCCTGCAGCATCTCAAGGACCGCTACTCCAACGAGCTTCAGCGGGCCGCCAGTGATTCTGAGGCGATCCGTGAGGAGCTTGCCCAGGCCAGGGAAGTCGAAGAGCGTCTGCGTGAAGAGTTCGAGGCGCCCGGGGACGAGATCAACCGCCTGGAGCAGGTGGCTGGGACAGCGCGCGGGCAGGTGAACGAAGGCGCCCGGGCATTGTCCGAACTGCGCGAGAAGTCGGCGTCACTCGAAGCCGCCCGCAAGAAGCTGGCGGCGGTAGCAGATGAGCAGGCCGACCGCACCCATCGCACGGAGATCGCCATCACCCGCGAGGAAGCCCAGATCGAGGTCATCGTCCAGCGCCTGGATGATGCCTACGGCATGACCCCTGAAGAGGCTTTCGCCGAACGCAGCGAAGAGGTCAATGAGCGCGAGATCCGCGGTGAGGCCCTCCAGTTGCGCGAGGCGATCCACAAGCTCGGGCCTGTGAACCTCAGCGCAATCGACGAGTGCGAGCGCCTGCGGGCGCGCGAGGAGTTCCTGGAGAACCAGGTGGCGGACCTCGAAGCCGCACGCGCCGATCTGCTGCGGGTCATCCAGGAAATCGACCAGGTTGCCACCGAGGAGTTCATGCGCTGCTTCGAGCGCATGCAGGAGGAGTTCCGGGCCATGTTCACCCGGCTCTTCGGCGGCGGGCAGACTGAACTGAAGCTCACTGATGAGGAGAAGCCGCTGGAGTCCGGGCTCGACGTCATCGTGCAGATCCCCGGCAAGCGCCAGCAAAACCTGCTCCTGTTGTCCGGCGGCGAGCGGTCGCTCACCGCGATGGCCCTGATCTTCGCGATGCTGCGGGTGAAGCCAAGCCCCTTCTGCCTCATGGACGAGATCGACGCGGCCCTCGACGAGGCCAACGTCGGGCGCTTTGTGGATGTGCTGCAGGACTTCGCCAAGGAATCCCAGTTCATCATCGTCACCCACAACCCCCACACGATTCAGGCGGCGGACGTGCTGTTCGGCGTGACCATGGAAGACGCTGGAGTGTCGCGGATTATCAAGCTGGAGCTGCGGGAATGGGAGGACTTCCTGGCCGACGCCGAGCAGAAAGTGGCCGCGGTGCGCGCGCCCAGGGCCGGAACCCGCGTCCTGCCCACTCAGACCTAGCCGGCGGACCTCCGACCAGGCGCCCAGATTCCGTCTCGTCATGTACCGCGAAAGGAAGAAGTCTCGTGCTCAAAGGACTGTTGAAACGCGTCGGAGCGACACTGCGCGGACGCAGCGTGATCGACGATGAACTCATGGAGGACCTGGAAGAAGCGCTCATCCAGGCGGACGTGAACGTGAATCTCGCGCTGGAGATCGTGGAACACCTGCGCCAGCGCGCGGAGAAGCAGCATATCACAGAGCCCTCCGGCCTGTTCGAGCTCCTGCGCGGGGAGATCAAGAACCTGCTCAAGCCCGCGGAAGCGCCGATGAACACCGGGCCATCCGCGCCCACCACATTCCTCGTCCTGGGGGTCAACGGTGTCGGGAAGACCACTACCATCGCGAAAATCGCCCACTGGTACCGGTCGGCGGGGAATGACGTGATGCTGGTTGCCGCCGACACTTTCCGCGCCGCCGCCATTGAGCAGCTTGAAATCTGGGCGCGCCGCACCAATTGTGACATCGTCCGCCAGCAGCATGGCGCCGACCCCAGCGCGGTGGTGTACGACGCGATGCGCGCGGCCATTGGCCGGGGCGCGAATCTGGTCATCATCGACACCGCGGGCCGCCTGCACACCAAGTTCAACCTCATGGAAGAGTTGGCGAAGATCACCCGCACCGTTGAGCGCGAGCTGGGTCGTCCACCCGACGAGAAGCTGCTGGTGATCGACGGCTCCACCGGGCAGAACGCCATCAGCCAGGTGAAGCAGTTCAACGACGCGGTTGGCGTGACGGGGCTTGTGGTGACGAAGCTCGACGGCACCGCCAAGGGCGGCATCATCCTCAGCCTGGTGCGGGAGTTCGGCATCCCGATCAAGCTCATGGGGACCGGCGAGAGCATGGATGCCCTGCGGCTGTTCAGCGCGGATGAGTACGTCGACGCCATGTTCTCCGAGGACGAAGAGGAAGAGGAGTAGGGGGGCCAGCCGTTTGACGTCACTGTCCCTCCCCGAGCCTGCCGCGGTAACATCGGGCTGTCCATAGGGGCCGCATAGGGAGAGCGCTCCGGAACGAAGCGTCGGGCCCCTATGCGGCCCGGTCGTCCTGCGGGTGTCGCTCCTGTGCGCCCCGAACGAGACCGCCGTTCACAACAACCGGTACAGCTCCCCCACGTCCTTCCCCGGAAGCCGGTCAATGTCAGGTATCTCGAACAGGTTCCCGTCCACATCGGTGATCTGCATCCGGCCGCTCTCGAACTCCCGGATGTTGTCGCGCGCCTCGCGCACCACGAACTTCCGTCGACCGCGGCTTGTATCCACGTCCCAGTACAGCACCCCGAACTCATCCTTCAGCGAATGTACCCGGGTGATCTCAGGAACGAAATACTGCCTGCGCAATTCCTCCAGGACGATCCGCCGCATGGGCTTGGGCAGAGAGCGCAACTCGCGCAGCACCCCGATCTCCGTGTCGTCACCGTCTGCGAAACTGATGAACTCGCGCCGCCGGGTAATCGGGAAGAGCCGCGCGACCCGCAGGCGCAGGACCGTCCGGTCGCCCTCGATCTCAAGGCGCGGGGTACCGTCTTCAGCCCGGAACACCTTGAGCTTCGCCGGGTCCAGCATGTGTTCATCCGCCGCGGCGTCGTGGGGCTTCTTCTCAGGCGCTGCCTCAGCCATACTCCATGCGTCTCCCTCAAGTCAGGCGATGTCGGCTACCCGTCGACCGCCTTCAGCTTCGATATCTCCGCCTGCATTTTCACCAGTTTCGCGTACTCGCCGTTCGCCTTGGCCAGCAGTTCGTCGTGGGTGCCCACCTCCGCGATGGTCCCTTCCTTGATGACGCACAGCCGGTCCGCATTGCGCAGGGTGCTGAGC
>JAGPGE010000282.1 GCA_018056145.1 Armatimonadota bacterium | reverse complement strand
GTCGTAGTCGGTCTTGTACATGATGCAGGCGAGCATGATCTGCTTGATATTCGACTGACAACTTGCCTGACGGGCCTTTTCACGTGCTCTTGCGAACACTGGGAACAGGATGGCCGCCAGGATCGCGATGATCGCGATTACAACCAGGAGCTCGATCAACGTAAAACCACTGGTCCTGCGCAATTCGGTTCACCTCTTTCAGATAGGATGTCCTTGCATATTCCGCGTGTTCTTGCGAATTCCTTCCCAGTTCCATCTTTTTTTTGGGGATACAGATCTGCCGACCGGGCATGGAAAGCGCCCCGGCCGAGAGGACCGGGGCGCTTCGGGCGGTGCGCGGGGGACGGCCTGCCTGGGTGAGGGATTGGTGCCCATCTCAGCGGCGGTGAACTGCCGCTTGTGGTACTTGACGTGGCCGTCCGAGTAGCCGCAGTTCATGCCATCGTTGTGGTCGAAGCGGCGAGCATCCCAGCCGGTGGTGGACTCGGTGTCGCTGCCCATGTGCCCAACGTCGCAGACCATGTGGAAGTTGGGTCCGGCCCCGACGATGGCATTGGGTTCGGCAGGCAAAGAACCGCGGCCAGAATCGCGACAATCGCGTTGACGGCCAGCAGCTCGATCAACGTGAAGCCACGGACACTGCGCAGGCCGACCACCTATTTCATCTAGGAGGCCGGCCTGTTCATCATTCCCCGTTAGGGTTCTTTCCTTCTTTCAACAGCAGAACTCCAGGTCTCTTGCGTTTTCAGCGAGCCTCGGCGGTATCGAGAAGGATGGCGAGCCCAACGGCAATCCGGCGATCGAGACGCCTGCCCGGATCGGCGCTCAAGTCCAGGGAGTACTTGTCGCCGATAGTGAACTGCCGGTGGAAGTAGCCCACCTTCGTCCCGTCAGCCAGGAGCACCTCGAAGTCAGTGCGGATCCATTCGGTGAGGAAGCGGCGGATGAGCGCCTTGGCCCAGGAGTCCTCCTGCGCAATGGCGATGAGCTGGCCGTCTGGCCCGGTGATCTTCCAAGTGCGACGCAGCATGGAGAAGAGCCCCTGGCGTTCGAAGACAGCAATGGTTGCGCCCTCGGGAGACAGGAGGGTGAACATCTGGTTGATGGCGATGATCTTGTCCTGGCGCAGTTCCAGGAGCTTGTTCACCTTGGTATCATCGTCGTAGATGGAGACGTGGGCCTTGAGCTTGAGCGCCGGCCGGACCACGAAGAACAGGGGGCGCTGCATCTCGTCATAGACGTGGTATGTCCCGAGGGAGAGGATCTTCTGGTGGATCAGGTACTTGTTCAGCGTGAACTTGGGGTTCTGTTCCATCTCGCGGCCTCCGAGTGAGAGAGATCACCGTGTGTGACAGCAGATACGCGGCGGCGATGCGCGGTTGGCGGGAGGACACTGCCGGGCCGGATAGGTTCGGCGCTCCATTGCGTACCGCTTCCCCTATGCCGCCCCCCTTCGACCGGCAGACGGCCGGCTAGGTGATGGTGGTCGTTCAAGTGAAGCCGTGCACTGCACACAACCACGGCAAGAGGCCGCCGTTCCCCCTGGTCTCCCCCTCAGAACTGCGTCGCGCTGCTGAAGTTGAAGCCGTTCACTCTCAACGCGGGCGCCCATGCGTGGCCATCGAGCACTCCATCGCGCCCGATCATGTCCACGTTGCTCAAGGCTTCCAGGATGCTCTGGGTGAACCGCATGTTCTTCAGCCCGCCCACGATCTGGCCGTTCTCGATGAGGAATGTGCCGTCCCGGGTCATTCCCGTGAGCACCGTGCGCACGGGATGGACCATGTTCGTATAGTGGAAGCGGGTCACGAGCACCCCGCGCTCCGTGGCGGCGATCATGTCCTGCAGCGAATGCTCGCCGGTGTTCATGAAGAGGTGCGAGGGCACGGGTCCCCAGGAGTTCGGCGCGGGTAAGGCATGCCCGGTGTTCGCCGCGCCCTCTTCGCGCGCCGCGGTGAAGGAGTCATACGGGAGGGCGGTAAGGATTCCGTTGGTGATGATGTCCACTCGCTGCCTGGTGACGCCCTCGTAGTCGAAGGGCATCCGGTTGCCGCGGGGGTCCCAGCCATCGTCCCAGATGCTGATGTTCTCGCCGCAGACCTGCTCGCCCATGTGCCCGGAGGTGAACGACCGCTGCTCCTGGTGCGCGAGGGAGTGCAGGTCGTAGATTCCCAGCATGTAGAGCATGTCGCAGACGGCAAGGGGCTCGAGGATCACCGTGTACGCGCCCGGTTCGAGGTCCCGCGGACCCGCGGACTCCAGGGCCTTGCGCGCCGCGACCTCGGCGATCTCCCGGGCGTTGATCTGCGTCACGTCCTCACTCTCGGCCTGGGCGAAGCCGCTGGAATCGGCGGCCTGCATGAGCACCGTCGCACCGGCCCCGCTGCGTTCGAAATAGCTTCGGATGCCCAGGGAATTGGCGACACAGACGGCGGTGTGGGCGGTCGCGAACCGGCCCGCGGCCTGCAGGCCATTGGCGCGGGCGATGTCCAGCATGGTGCGCACGGCTTCGGCGCGCTGGGCCGGGTCGCAGTCAACGGTTGCCTGGACCGGCTGGACGACGGACTCGCGCTGGTCTGCGGATGGCGCGGGAAGGGAGACGAACTCCTCATTGGGCTCGGAGTTGCGCGCCACTTCGAGGGCCCTCGCGGCCAGGTCCTTGAGCGAATCAGGCGAGGTGTCATTGCCCGACGCCACGCCCACGCGCTTGCCCACCACCGCGCGCACCCGAACGCCGGCGTCGGTCTCGGCAACATTCTGGTGAATCGTGTTATTCGCGAAACGGGTCAATGCCTCGTCGCCTGCGAAGATGAGCACCTCGGTTTGGTCTGCCGCAGATGCCGCCAGCACCTGTTCGGCGATGTCCTGAACCTGCTCTCGGCGCATCATTTCATTGATCGCCTCCGCCCTGCTGCGTCATTGCGCCACACTGGACCGACCGGAATCTGGCAGGGGCGACGCCATGCCCTACTCGCGCGGTCTGCATCGGCTCGCCCTTGCCGCAGTTGGGCACTCCCCAGATGCGCCATTCGCCGGGAGCCTTGCCCGATATGGCGTCGCAGGACGCCCAGAACTCGGGGGTGATCCCGTTATAGGTGGGATTGCGGTACATCTGCCCCAGTTCACCTTTCACGATCTCGAAGGCCACTTCGGTGCCGAACTGGAAGTTGAGGCGGCGGTCGTCGATGCTCCACGAGGTATTGGTGCACAGGAGAAACCCGTAATCGGTGTCGGCGATGATTTCCTCGAGGGTCCAGTCGCCGGGCAGCAGGTTGATGTTGGTCATGCGGATCAATGGGATGCGAGCCCAACCGTCGGCGCGCATGGCCCCCTGGCTTGCCTGGCCGATGATCGGCGCGGTCTCGCGCGAGGTCAGGTAGCCTGAGAAGATCCCTTTGTCCACGATCATCGTGCGTTGGCCGGGCACGCCCTCGTCATCATACGCGAAGCTTCCCAGTCCGCCGTCGAGGGTGGCGTCGGCGGTGATGTTGACGATCTCCGAGCCGTACCGGTAGCCGCTGTTCAGCTTATCCACGGTCAGGAAACTGGTGCCCGCGAATCCCGCTTCCGTGCCGAGAACGCGGTCAAGCTCGATCGGGTGACCGCAGGACTCATGGACCTGCAGGGCGAGTTGGGGCCCGTCGAGGATGATGTCGAAGCAGCCCGCGGGGAAGTGGGGCGCGGACAGGAGCGCATTGGCCTCGCGGGCAACATCGGCGGCGTGCCCGGGCAGGTCAAGCTCCTCCACAAGCTCCCAGCCCCGGCAGGCCATCTGGCCGCCGTGGGACGCCGGATATGAGCGCCGCTGGGTCTCTGAGCCATCCGCGGCGGTGGCTTCGATGCCCGTGCCGGTCTCGATGCGCTCCTGGTAAATCTCGCTGCCCTCGGAGCTCACGAAAAGCTGCTCCTGGCGCGAGATCAGCAGCAGGCCCTGGCGCAGGACCACGTCCGCCGCCTCGGCCATGCGCCTGTCGCAGTCCAGGAGGAGCTCCACCCGCTTCGCCAAGGGCACTTCGAAGGGATCCTGCTTCGCGGTATGGGGAACGTGGTCGGTCACCGGGTCCAGGCAGGAGAGAGTCACCGGTTCCTCTAGTGTTGGCGCGCCGGCCTTGCCGATTTCCACGGCTTTGCGAGCGGCGTCGGCGAGGGCGCTTTCGGTCAGCTCGCTGGTGGCTGCGAAACCCCAGGCGCCGCCAGCGATGACCCGGACGCCGATCCCGCGGTCAGTGGAGGAAGTGACCCCGTCCACCGAACCGTTCTTCGTCTCGACGGACTCCTCGCGCCGGGATACGAACCGGGCGTCGGCATATGATGCGCCTGCGTTGATCGCGGCATCCACCGCAATCCGGCAGAGCTTGTCCATGCGGCATCACCTCCAGAACCGCCACGTGAGGACGGGCTGAGGACGACATTCCACGCGGGAGTGCCGGGGACCTTCGCCGGGCCGGTTGGGCAGTGGCGGACACCTGTCGCGAAGGCCTCCCTGACCCTCGCGGTGAACCCTTCCGCATTCCGCGCGCCTGCGCGAGACTGACGGAGGTGCAATCGGCGAAAGCCGGTGAGAGCGCAGGCCACGGACGCCATCGCCGACAAGTGACCGCCTGCGACCGCCGTGACCGGCCCTGTGATATGTCGGATTCCGTGGGGCCCCGTGCGCTGGACGGCGCGCACACCCCACGGCTGCCAGCGAGGGCGGTCCACCCGCTTTCGGAGAGCGAACCCATACTGACGGAGGTGCCGCCGTGAACCCCTTGGAGATGTTCCACGCCACACTGCGGGCCGAGAAGACGCCGCGCCTGTTGGCTATGCCGATCTTCATGATCTATGCCGCCCAGCTTGAGGGTGAGAGCTACGCGGATTACGTGCGGGACTACCGGGTCCTTGTGCGGTGCCAGTTGCGGCTGGTGGAGGAGTTCGGGATCGACTGCGTGTCCTGCTGCTCCGACCCGGTGCGGGAGGCGGCGGATTGCGGCGCGGAGCTACTCTACCTGGACGACGGGCCGCCCAGGGCAGTGAGCTATGTGCTCGAAGACAAGGCGACTCTCGCGCATCTGAAGCGGCCCGATCCACTGGGAGGGGGACGGATGCACGACCGGGTGAATGCCTGCGCGCTGTTCCGGAAGGAAGTGGGCGGCGAGGTGCCGGTTCTTGGCTGGATCGAGGGGCCGATGGCGGAAGCGGCGGACCTGCGGGACATGTCGGCGCTGATGATGGATTTCTACGACGACCCGGGGTTCGTGGGGGACCTGTTCGACTGGATCACAGAGATGGAGATCGAATTCGCCCTGGCCCAGATTGAGGCGGGCGCGGACTTCATCGGCCTGGGAGATGCGGCGGCGTCGCTGGTGTCGGCGGACATCTACGCCGAGTACATCCTGCCCCGGGAGCAGCGGATCATCCAGGCGATCCGGGATGCGGGCGCGGTGACGCGTCTGCATATCTGCGGTCGGACCACCCAACTGCTGCCCCATTTCGCGGCAACGGGGGCGGAGATTGTGGAGCTTGACGCGCCCACGGATATAACCCACGCGCGGGAGCTGATCGGACCAGATGTGGTGCTGATGGGCAATTTCGACCCGGTGAGGGAATTGTACCGGTCCACGCCGGAGAAGGTGCTGGAGGCGTGCGCGGAGAGCCACCGGGTGCTGGGGGATCCGTATATTCTGGCGGCTGGGTGTGAGGTGCCGCCGGGGACGCCGAGGGAGAATGTCGAGGCGATGTTCGAGTACGCGCGGGGGCGGTAATGGCGTGGCGCATTGGGTCCAGGCACCGAACTCGAAAGCGGCTCGAGTTCGGATGCCCGTCCCCCAATGCACGGCGGATAGCGCTGCTTCTGGAGGCGGGTTGCGGAGAAGCACACCCGGCGGTGCGTGGTGTGGCGCCCTGCAAGGGCTGGTGCGGGGCCCGGATTTCTCATGGGTGCCCTGTGAGGCGCACGGGACAAGAACTTGTATCAATAACCTTGACAGTAATACACTCAACATCTATAATCCGCTAACGATATAGCGCGAGCGTTGACTCGCCTGAGCCGGGGCATCGCGGCAGGATTGGGCTGTCGCGAGCCCTCACTTTTTCTCAGTCCCGAAAGGTGTGTTCATCCATGGCAAAAGCGGTGGGAATTGACCTGGGCACGACGAATTCCTGTGTCGCGGTTGTGGAAGCGGGGGAGCCCACTGTCATCGTGAATTCCGACGGCGGCCGCACCACTCCGTCGGTTGTTTCGTTCTCGAAGACCGGGGAGCGCCTCGTGGGCCAGACGGCCAAGCGCCAGGCGATCCTCAATCCGGAGCGCACGATCAGCTCGATCAAGCGCCAGATGGGCACCCGGCACACGACCACGATTGACGGCAAGGACTACACGCCCGAGCAGATTTCGGCCATGATCCTGAGCAAGATCAAGGCGGATGCCGAGGCGTACCTGGGCGAGCCGGTGAAGCAGGCGGTGATCACGGTGCCTGCGTATTTCAACGACACCCAGCGCACCGCGACCAAGCAGGCCGGGGAGATCGCGGGGCTCGAAGTGCTTCGCATCATCAACGAGCCGACCTCGGCGGCCCTGGCGTATGGCTGGAAGACCACGGAGAAGAAGGAAGCCACCATCATGGTCTACGACCTGGGTGGCGGTACTTTCGACGTCTCGATCCTGGACATCGAAGTCGGCACCGACGAGCGCGATGCGTACCAGGTGCTTGCCACGTCCGGCGACACTCGCTTGGGCGGGGACGATTTCGACGAGCGGATCATCAACTTCGTGGCCGATGAGTTCCAGAAGGAGAACGGCGTTGATCTGCGCAAGGACCGGCAGGCCCACCAGCGGCTCAAGGAGGCGGCGGAGAAGGCCAAGTGCGAGCTGTCATCTCAGGTGACCACCTCCATCAGCCTGCCTTTCATCACTTCGGTGGATGGGGAGGGCCCGAAGCACCTTGAGATGACTCTGACCCGGGCGAAGCTGGAGGAGTTGATCGGCGACCTGGTGCAGAAGACCCAGGTGTCGGTTGAGGACGCCATGAAGGAAGCGGGCCTGAAGTACGGCGAGGTGGACGAGGTCATTCTCGTGGGCGGATCGACCCGCATCCCCATGGTGCAGGAGATGGTCCGCAAGCTCACCGGGAAGGAGCCGAAGAAGGGGATCAACCCGGACGAGGTGGTGGCGATTGGCGCGGCGATTCAGGCGGCGGTGCTGTCGGGCGACGAGACCCAGGACATCGTCCTGATGGACGTCACCCCGCTGACGCTGGGAGTGGAGACGCTGGGCGACGTGATGGACCCGGTGATCCAGCGCAACACAAACATTCCGACCCGGGAGACCCGCACTTACAGCACCGCGAGTGACATGCAGACCACGGTGGAGGTACACGTGCTGCAGGGCGAGCGCCCGCGGGCCAGCCAGAACA
>JAGPGE010000281.1 GCA_018056145.1 Armatimonadota bacterium | reverse complement strand
ATGTTGCACGCCTCAAACATCGCCGGGGAGATCGCCGTGTTCGAGGTGTCATCAACGGTCACGACAACATCCACGTCGGACTGCACCCCCACGGCCAGGCGCTTCAGGTAGTTGCGTTCCATCACCGCGAACAGCGCCAGAAGGTCCTCACGAGCATCGGCCCACAGGTAGGCCAGGGTCGCCACACCCGAGAAGACGCGGTACATCATGCCCAGCGGAGTGCCGTCCATGGGGCCGAGAAGCAGGCCGTCATCGCCAATGAGTTCGCGCCGCCTGCGGGTGCGCTCGATGCCCTCCGGGTCGGGCTCGATCAGCTCATCGTCGTAGATGGCTGCGAGAATTGGCAGGTCGGCCGGCCCTTTGATGGCGTGCTCGGTCCAGTTGCTGGACACCGCGCCGGTGGAATCCCGGCAGACCCGGATGACCTCCCGCAGATCGCCTTCGGGTGTGTGCCAGACGCGTCGCGTGATATCGCCGTCGGTCTCCTGCTGTACCTCCACCTTGCGCCGGGTGATGCGCACCGGCATGCCGAACCAGTCGCAGATATCCAGGCCGAGAGCGCGCGAGAAGATGACGGTCGCCTCGCCGCCCCAGTGCACATCCCCCAGCGCCCGGGCAAGCTCCGGATCCATCTGATCGCTGCTCGGGCGGTTGTACGGGTCACAATGCCCGGTGACCGGAAGCCAGTGCGGGGTCTCGTGGCGCAGGACCCGCAGCAGGTTCTCGCGGCGCGTGATCATCGCGGATCCCTCCCTCAAGAGCGCGCGCTGCGCGCGCGGGTCGACGCAGATCATCGCGGGTGAGGACGCTGAGCAGGATTTCTCCCGCGCCGCGGCGGTCCCGGTCGTGAACGGCATAGATGGTTCCGTCGCCCGCAAAGGCCGCGTCGGGGTAGCTCACACTGTCTCGCGGGTCCAGCACGATCTTCTGCTGCCATGTTGCGCCCTCATCGGAAGACACGCAGGCGACAATGCCCCTGCGCTTCGTCGGGTCCGGGCTGTTGATGAGCAGCCAATCGCCATCAGGCAGCCTGCGGACAAAGAAACGCGATCCCGGGTTGGGGATGCCTGTCGGTTCCCCAGGACCCCAGGTCCGGCCCCGGTCTTCCGACAGGCTCTGCCAGATCACTCCCGCGCCGGTGCGGATATACATGACCAGGAGGCCGTCGGAACGCTCGACGATCATGTTCTCCAGCGCCCAATTGGGGGCCTCGACTGCGCCGTGCAGCGCCCAGGTGCGGCCTTCGTCGGTGGAGATGCCCACGCCCTGCAACTGTGCAGGGCCGGCGAACCAGTCGGCCACGGCGCGCGGCGCGTGGGTCACGGGCATGAGCCACTCGCCCGTTGACAGGACCGTGGGCTTGTTCATGCGGAAGCTGAAGGGCGCATCGTAGCCCACCCGGAACTCCTCGCTCCAGATGGGCGCGGCGGCATCGGGCGCTGCGCAGGTCCTGGCGAAGACCCCGTGTTTGGCGGCGTCCTTGTTGCCCCGGTTGAAAATGAGCCACAGGGCGCCGTTCGGGGCAAGCCAGAGGGTTGGGTCGAAGGTGCGGAAGCCGTCCCGGGGAGAGGCCATTATCACGGGCGCTGTGAAGGTCTGCCCACCGTCGTCGCTGGTGACCATGTAGACGCGGTTGTCGGGGTGGGGCTCCTTGTCGCCGCCCGAGAACCACACCACGAACAGGCGGCCGCCGGGCGTCACTTCCACACCCGGGATACCCGCCCAAAGCTCCCCGATCGCCGCTGCGTTGCTCACGACCTGCTGAAGTCGCACGGACATTCATCCCTTCGGATACGGACCTGAAGCAGCCTTGGACACTTCCCCGCGGCCGGCGTTCATCCTCCCCGGAAGGCTTTCCGGGCACGAATCGGGAAATCTCCGGCATCACGTCTGGAAGGTGATGAGATGATCAAGTTGGCCTGGATTGCATTGGCTTTCACGGTGGCTGCAGCGGGACACGCACTGACTCTCGCCGATGACGGGCAGGCGAGGGCGGTGATCGTGGTCCCCGATGAACCCTCGCCAGCGGAGCAGACTGCCGCCGAAGAGCTTTCCGCGCACCTGGAGCAGATCACCGGGGCGGAGTTCACCATCGGACCGGCGGCGGAGGGGCAGGCGCGGGTCATTGTTGGTCCGTCTCGGGCGGCCCGGGAGATATTGGGCGAGGCGCTGGTGGATGGGCTAGGGCCGGAGGAGTTCGTCGTGAAGACCGCGGGCAAGGACCTGCTGCTGGTTGGAGGCAGGCCACGGGGGACGCTCTATGCGGTGTACTCCTTCCTGGAAGACGATCTCGGCTGCCGGTGGATGACCTGGTACGGGGACGAGAGCATCCCGCGACAGTTGACGCTCACGGTGCCCGACCTGGACCGCCGCGAATCGCCGGCCATGCAGGTGCGGGACATCGTCTGCCACACCAATCAGAACTCGGACCGGCAGAAGATGCAGCGCTTCCTGGTGCGCAATCGCTGCCAGGGACCGGACCTGCGCTTCACCGGGGATGTGACCGCTGTCGGCGGCACTTCGCACCGCTATGCCTACCCCGAAGGCGGCTGGTTCGTGCATACGCTTTTCCACTGGCTGCCGCCCGAAACCCATTTCGAGGCCCACCCGGAATGGTACAGCCTCGCGGGAGACAAGCGCGTCAAAAGCCGCCAGTTGTGTTTCACGAACCCCGGCTTGCGCCAGGCGCTGACCGAGGCGATCCTCAAGCGCATCGGCGAGGCGGATCCCGGCGGCCTGTACTCGGTCTCGGCGATGGACTGGACCGGGGCCTTCTGCGACTGTGATGATTGCAGGGCTCTCGTGAAGCGTGAAGGCACCCCCGGTGCGCCGCTATTCGACTACCTGGCGGAGTTGGGCCCGAAAGTGAAGGAGGCCTATCCGGAGGCTACCATCAGCACCCTCGCCTACCGCAAGGAGCAGAGCGAGATCCCGCCGCGGACCATCACGCTGCCGGACAATGTGGTCATCATCTTCGCACCCATCGACGACAACTTCGCCGCACCCATCGAGCACCCGAGCAATGCCGAGACGCTGCGGAACATCGAGAAGTGGCCCCGAGTGGCTTCGACGGTGTGGGTTTGGTACTACCCGAACACGTATGGTCCGGCGCTGCCCATGGGGAACCTGCACAAGCTGGCCGCCGATTTCCGGCTGTTCAGGCGCGTTGGGGTGAAGGGCTACTTCATCGAGCAGGATGCTCCCGGGGTCTATGATTCCCGGCGCGTCACTGATCTGCAGACGTGGCTCATCACGAAGCTGATGTGGGAGCCGGACCAGGACCTGGATGCGCTCATTGAGGACTACACCAACCGCCATTACAGGGCCGCCGCGCCGATCGTGCGGGAATACCTGTCTGCGCTGGAAACCGCCACCGCGCAGCAGACCACCAGCATGGCCTGGAACGCGAGTACCGGACAGCACCAGTATCTCACGCCCGAACTGCTCCTGCGCTGCCAGGGGCTGCTGGACCGGGCGGAGGAAGCGGCTTCGGGCGACGCTGAGGCGCTGGCGCGGGTGAAGCACCTGCGCATGAGCGTGGACCTCGCGTGCATCCTGAAGTGGGGCAAACTGGCGAGTGCGGGCGAGGTGCCCTTCACACTGCCGGACCTCGCGAGCCGTTACCGGGACACATACGCTGAAGCAGCGAAAATGCGGCTGCTGGAGACTCGCCAGCCCGCTCTCCTGGCGGCACAGGGGGATTTCCTCAAGTGGTATGAACTGATGACGCCGCTGAAGCCCCTGCCCGCGCCGCTTGACGAGGTTCCCGCGGAACGCGTGCGGCAGTTCACCCCGGAATCCGCCCGTCTGCACGGGAAAGCGCCATCTCTCGTGGAGGATCCGCTGGCAGCCGCGGGCATCGCGGTAACTATGGCGCCTAGCATGGACATTCCGGCATATGCCCGGAAAGACCTGCCCAGGAACGTCCTGAACTTGGGCTTCTATGATGCTGTCACCAAACGCCAGCAGCACGCGCACATAGGGAAGGACGCGCCGATTGAGACCGGCGCGTACCGGCTGTACTCCATCGGGCGCACGGCCCTTAGCGCCGAGTGCTACGTGTGGTTCGACTGGAGTTGGGTGATCCAGTTCCAGGATGTCTCGACGCTTTTCGACCCCGCGCACCCGGGCCAGGAGTGGGATGTCTACGCGTCAGTGCGGTTCGAGGGTCCCGCGTACGACCCGCAGAGCGAGGCGGAAGAGAACCGCTTCTACGTGGACCGCGTGGTGTTCGTGCGGGTGGATGAGTAGGCGTGGATACAGGTGATTCTCAAGACACGGAGGCGACTGTGACCCAGACACGATTGTTGGCACTGCGGGTGACAGGTGCATGCGCGGATCACCGGGCCAGACTGCGGCTGACCGTTCTGGCGCTGGCCTTGCTGGCCACGTCCGCAGCTGCCCAGACGAGAAACCTGGCGCCCGAGGCCGCGTACAGCGTCACGCTCTACGGGTACGCCTACGCGGGACAGGTGATCCCCGGCACGAACACGCCCGCGACGGCGCAGGGCTTCATGCCTGCCCCACCGTGGCTGGGCCCGGCGGATGCCCTCACCGATGGCCTGCGCGGTGGCGCGATCGTCCGGAGCTGGTTCTGGTCGAACATGGCCAAGCGGATCGCCGTGCGGTTCGACCTGCGCCGCGCCGCACGGGTATCGCAGGTCCGCCTGTGGCCGAATGCGGGCGAGGCGCCCTGCGACCGGGCAACCGCGCGCATCGCCGCCTCGCAGGAAGGTTTGGCGCAGGCTGCCGAACTTGTGCTGGAGCCCGTGGAAGAGGGGCTGGCCTGGTCGGGTGGGCCGCTTGAGGGCCGGTTCATTGAGATCCTCTGCGCAAGCGGCGCGCCGCAGATGTCTCTGGCGGAAGTGGAGATACTGGGCGAGCCCACCGGGGAACTGGCCGAGGGCGCTCCACCCGCTGGGCTCATCGCGGTTCCGCCCAGGGACCTCACGGCGCTCGTGACGCTGCCGGACCGGCCTGAAGGCGCCGTGAACCTCGCCCGCATGGACGGGGTGAAGGTCGCTCTCAGTTCCGGACACCATGACGACAAGACCGGGCGCTGGGTGGATGACAACTGCGCCGCCGAGAGCGACCCGGGCGGACGGAACCTCGTGGACGGCAACCGCGCCACGGCGGTGCGGTCTTTCGAGGGCTGGTATGCGCAGAAGAAGATCACCGCCGACATCGACCTGGGCAGAGCGGCGCGGGTGGACCGGGTGGTTGTCCGGTCCACCGGCCACGGAGAGCGCAGGTCCTTCATCAACTGCTTCAAGGTCTGGCTGCAGGCAGGCGCGGGAGCGCCCTGGGTCCCGGCGGGCGAAGTCTGGAACCCCCTGCTTCCGGGCGAAGTCCCCGGCCCCGAGTACCCCGTCTTCTCTCCCGTCATCGACAGACCGGCAACCGCCTTGCGGGTGGAGCTCACCGGCGTCGCCCAGAGCGCCGATGTCATGCAGGTGGGGGAGATCGAGATCTGGGGCGCCCCCACGGGCGAAGCAATCGCAGCCCGCGAGTGGAGCGTGAAGAAGCCGGTGCCCCAGGTGGAGGCCGTGACCATGGGCGAACTCGACCGTGCCTATGATTGGCTAAGAAAAGAGCGGCTGCGTGGCCTGTACGGGTACGTCGGGCAGTGGAAGGACACTGACCTCCTGGATCGGACAGTGGCGGCGGGCTTCAACTGCATGCTCGTCCACACCATGAGCAAGGCCCACAGTGAAGCGGGCTGGCCGGAGGAAGTGGGCGAGTGGGCAAGAGTGCAGGCCGAGCGGAACCTGCGGGTCATCATCAGCTGGCCCTTCGGCAGCGATGAGCGCTATGGGAACACCCAGTTCGGCGCTTACCAGCCGGGCGGCGCGGTTACCTGGCAGCGCGGCCCGTGTCCGCTATCCAGGGAATACTGGGAGAAGGTGGTGGGTGACCGGGCTGTCATCGCCGCCGAGGCCGGGCTCACCGGCCTTGTGGTGGACATGGAGATGTACGGCGCGGATGCCACCCGCTACCCCGGGCCCTGTTACTGCGACGATTGCTGGGCGCGGTTTGTGGGAGATCATCTGGAGGGCATCGCGCCTGACGAGACCCCGGTACAAGACCGTCCCGCATGGATCGCCGCGAATGGTCTCGCCCGGGACTATGCCCGTTACCAGGAGCTGCAGGTCACGGCGATTCTCACGGACATCCGCGAGCGTGTGCGCGCCGTGAACCCCCGCTTCCTGCTTGGGAACCTGCTGGACCCAGAAAGCCTGGCAGGGCTCGCGCGCGGTTTCGGCACGCCGACAATGCCCGCCCTGGTCTTCTCGGAACTGGAGTACAACAGGGGCATCGCCGGAACTCCCGGACGGGTTGAGCAACTGCGGCGCGAAGGCTATCCGGTGTGGTACGTGCCCGGCCTGTGGATCAGGCCTGTCACGCCGCCGATGTTGCCCGAACTGGTGGCGGCCGTTGCCCCTGCCACCGGTGGCTACTGGATCTGGAGCACCGCGGCCTTCAGCGCGAACCCACGCGGCGAGTATGCACACGCCCCCGAATTCTCACATGAGGACTACTGGCAGGCCTTCCGCCGAGCCAATGATGCCCTGGACGCGGCGCTCGCAAGCGGGGACGGGGGAGTGGCTAGCGAGCGGAGGGAGGTCCCCAGTGCTCGGGTGCCGAGGATCGCTGGAGATGAACCCACTGCGCAGGACTGGGAACGCGCGGCGATCCTGGAGCCTTTCGTGGCGTACAGCAGTGGCGAGCCCGCGAAGACCCTCACGCGTGCCCGGGCGCTGTGGGACGGGGAACGCCTGCACCTGCGGGTGACCTGCACTGAGCCGGAACCGCACAAGATGACCCCGCTTCACGGCGAACGGGATGACGCAAGCCTGTGGCAGCAGGATTCTCTGGAGGTCTTCTGGCGCAGGCCCGACACCGGCGCCTATGCGCACGTGGTGGTCAATGCCGCGGGCGCGGTCTCGGACTCCTTCTCCGATGGCATCCGGCCCGAAGACCCCGGCTGGAACGCGGACATCAGCGCCGTCCCGGCCCGCGGGGAAGGTCAGTGGGAGATGAGGCTGTCCATTCCGCTGGCCGCTGACGGTGGCGGTGACCTGCCGCCCGGCAGTCAAGTGTGTTTCGAGCTTGCCCGCAACCGGCCCGGCGGCGGGGAGACAACCTGCTGGGCGCCTACCGGGGGCATGTTCCGCGGCGCGCCGAACCTGTGGGGGACCCTCGAACTGGAGTAGCTTCCCGCGGAGCAAGCCATGCGTGGCACGGCGTGCAACCCCTTTCATACACACGTGAGTACGGAGATCCCCGCCCGGCCTGTCACGCGCCGGGCTCGCCGGGGCTATACAGGGTTGCAGGATCGACATATGCCGCATGGGAGGGGCACATGCCCGCACAGTGGGTCGTTCATCTGACAACGCGCA
>JAGPGE010000280.1 GCA_018056145.1 Armatimonadota bacterium | reverse complement strand
GAACTGGGAACTGAGCAACGAGTGGAAGTTCGCGAAGGACCCGGAGGAGAAAGGCGTCGCGGGCAACTGGTTCGCGGCGGATCTTGACGACGCGGACTGGGCCACGGTGCGCAGTGACACCGGCAATGGCTGGGAGAGCCAGGGCTTCGCGGACTACACCGGCTGGGGCTGGTACCGGCAGACATTCACCGCGCCCGAGAGCATGAGGGCCGGCAAGGTGAAGCTGTTCTTCGAAGCGGTGGATGAGGACGCGATCGTCTACCTGAACGGCGAGAAGGTCTTCGAACACACCGTCGCCACCACCGGCCTGCAGCCGGAATCCATCTGGGTGACGCCTTTCGTGGTGGATGTGACCGACAAGCTAAAGTTCGGCGAACCGAACCAGCTGACTGTGGCCGTGCTCAACCGCATGGGCATGGGCGGCGTTTACAAGCCGGTGCGTCTGGTCTCCGCGGAGCGCCAACTGGACGCGGAGATCATCGTGCGGCTGCTCAATGCGGCCGAGGAGTGAGCGCCAACTGACGGAAAGCCGCCCTTTGCGCGCAAGGGGGCGGCTGGTACAATGACCGCACAAGACGTGTATCTGCTCCACGAAAAGGGGGCCGCACCCATGCTTAGGATGACCGCTGCAGCAATCGTGGTGGCCATGTTCGTCGCCGGTGTGCTCGTAACCGGTTGCGCCAAGGTGCAGGAAGCCAAAGAGACCGCCCAGGCAGTCGGGGAAGCCGCGCGCTTCTCGAGGGACATCCAGGACGGCAAGGCGACGTTCAAGGGCGAAGACGGCCAGAACGTGACGGTCGAGACCCAGGGCAAAGACGAGAACATGACCATGACGGTGAAGAACGAGAAGGGCGAGGAGTTCACGGTTGCCGGCGGCAAGGAAATGGACCTGAAGGGTTTGGACATCGAAGTCTACCCGGGCGCCCGCCAGGAAGGTGGCAGCCGGATGAGCGACGAGAAGCTGACCCATATCTCGGCGGTCTTCAAGACCAGCGACAGCTTCGAGAAAGTCGCCGAGTTCTATAAGAAGAAGTACCCGGACGCGCAGACCAATGAGATGAATATGGGCGAGCAGCAGATGCTTATCATGACCGTCGGCGAGGAGCCTAAGGTCAAGAGTATCAGCGTGACCACCGAAGAGGGCACTAAGGACCTCAATATCATCCTCAGCCATGCCATCGACAAGGAGAAGCCCGCCGAGTAGGGCGGCCCCAACGATCTACAGAACTGGAGGCGATGAGATGAGCTCAGTGGACAGACGCGCTTTCGTGGGCGCCATGGGCGCGGGAGCGGTGGGTGTGTTCGCAACCGGGACGGCCCTGTTCGGGCAGACCCCGGCGGCGGCGCAGGAACTCGCAACGCACCAGGTGAAGCCGCTGAAGTACCCGTACGATGCGCTCAAGGGCATCTCGAAGCAGGTCGTCACATGGCACCACGACACCCACTATGCGGGCTATGTGACGAAACGCAATGCCATCGAGAAGCAGCTTGCCGAACTTGGGCCGGGCACGGCGGGGTTCGATGCCCGGGTATACGCCGGCCTGAAGCGCTCGGAGAGCTTCAACGCCAGCGGGATGATTCTGCACGAAATCTACTGGGAGAACCTGGGCGGAGACGGCAACCCAGGAAACGGCCCGGTGGAGACACTGATCCGCAACTGCTTCGGGAGCATCGAAGCCTGGATGGCGGACATGAAGGCCATCGGTGGCCAGGCGACAGGCTGGGCGCTCTGCTGCTATGACCCCAGCGACGCCCGGCTGCACAACTACCTGGTGGATCAGCACGAACTGGGAGGCATCTGGGGCGCGAAACCGCTGATCGCGCTGGATGTCTTCGAACACGCCTATTACCACGACCAGGGACCAAACCGCGGGGCGTACATGGAGCTGTTCTTCCAGAACCTGCACTGGGGACGGATCAACGCCCTGTACACGGGATAGGCATTGATCAGCTCGCGCGAAGTGCGACGGCCCCGGTGAAGAGACCGGGGCCGCTTCGTTCGTGGGAACCATCCGAGAGGCCGTCCCGGGCGGAACGCCTGAGCCACCGTTGGGGGCAGAGCCGAAGGCGTACGGGGCCCCGTGCGCTGGACGGCGCGCACACCCCACGCCTGGGTCGAGGCGGAACCAATGCCCGAACTGAACCGCGTGGTCAGCCAAGGGCCGCGCAGGCTTCGATGAAATCCCGGGTCAGCAGCGTGTCGCCATAGTGGGTCTCAAAGTACTGGATTCCCCAGCGGGTCGCGATGCGTTCCGGGAAACTGTCCGGGCTCTCCACCCCGAGGGTGGCATCGCGCAACAGGAAAATGCGGTACCCAAAGGGCGCCATGGGTTCAACCCCGCCCCCTGCGCGCAGAATGCACATGTCGGTGGCGAAACCGGTGTACAGAAGGTTCTCGATCCCGTACCGGCGCAGGGCGCGGTCGAACTGCCCGGTCTGGTGGACGAAGGGTTCCCCCGGCTCCGGCGCCACAATCTGCGCCCGGTCCATCTTCGCATAAGGCGAGAGCGTGGGGTAATCCCGCCCGTGGGAGCGGGCCACGATTTCCTCGCGCCAGCCGGGCACCACCGGGCCGGGCTGGTACGGGTTGTGGACCGGTTCGTCCAGGTCCTGCATGGCCTCGGGGTGCTTCGCGCCGATTGCCGAGCTTTCAACATGACAGACCAGAATGCCGGCTGCCCGGGCAGCGTCCATCGCGGGCCGAATACACTCGCGCATGATCCGCTCGGCCTCGCGGAAGGACTCCAGGTAACCCATGCCCACACAGAAGTTGACGTCGATCTCCGGCCCACCCTCGCAGCCGATGTCCCAGCAGTGCATGACCACAAGCGCGGTCTTCGCCGGGTCAAGCTCCACGGGGTGGGTCTCATAGCCGGTATCGGTGAGCGGGATGCTGCGGTAGTAGCGGCCCACGAGACACAGATTGCCCACTGTGATCCTCCATTCGCCGGTCAGGCGGTTTCGCCGGTGATATGCTCGACAACTTCGTTGGGCTCAGCAAGCCAGACGTCATCTCCCCCAAGCCGACACACCGTTTCGAAGCGCTGTCGGAGTTCCTCGATGGTGCAGTCCTTCCAGGGGTGGATCGCTTGACCCGGTGTGGGACAGTGACAGTAGTCGATGACCCACCCTCCGGCGTCGATGGCCTGGTTCAGGCGCTTGTATGGGTCGAAGGCGGAGTAGAAGGGTGGCGGGTACTCGTGGTGCAGCGGGCAGCGGGCGAGGCGGAACAGATCCATTCCCGGCCGGTTGATGTCATCGTAGATGGTGAGGATCCCCCGGTAGCCGAAGTCGGCGGCGACCTTCAGCGCCGGAGGGTAGCCGTCGTTGTTGCCCGGGACGCAGAAGAGGGGGACGGGCAGCCCGGTGGCCTGCTCGAGGACCTCGCGACTCCTGCCCACCTCCTCCAGCGCATTGGCGTCGGTCACTGCCGCGTGGGTCATGCTGTGGGAGGAGATTCCCCAGCCCTCGGCATGCAGCGCCTGAAGCTCAGCCCGGGACAGGATCATCATTCCGTCATAGCTGCTGCCGGGAACATCGCGGGGTACGCCGACCTGGCTTGCGACCAGGCAGACGTGGCCAGGGATGCCGAACTCGCGGTGGGCGTGGAGCGCGTGCTCGAGCAGGAGCGCACAGCCCTCGTCGTAGGTAATGGAGTAGACCCAGCGCTTGCCGTCTTTCCAGGGCATGGGTGAATACCCCGCGTTCGCAGGAGTCGCCGTCGTGTCGGGACCATTCGATAGGCGGGCTGGGGAGACCTGCATCACAGGGCAAGCGAAGGGCAAGAATCGCGGAGTCCGGGCGTGATCTCTCGACCCGGACTCCGCGGGGAGCGCGACCGCTTCCGTCAGGCCACCAGACCCTCACACTGGCGCCGGATCTGGCGGACGTGGTAGGCGACGTTGGCGCTGGTGCAGCCCATCTGCTGGGCGACCTCGCGCCACGTGTGGCCTTTCATCAGCCCGTTCAGGACCGTCTGCTGGGTCTCGGACAGGCACTCTAGCAGCGTTGACAGCAGGGCTTCGTCCAGGACGACCCAGGCGCTGTCTTCGCACTGAGCCTCGGGGCAGGTGTCCTCGGGCTCGGTACACCGGCGGCGACGGGCCCACTTGATATAGTCCAGCATCCGCCAGCGCGCTCGTTTGAGCAGGAACTGGTCGGGCTGACCGATTTCGATGTCAACGACGTCCAGGCTTTCGAAGACCGCGAACCAGGCCTCGCCCAGCAAGTCGTCGAAGTCCTCATGGCAGCATCGGGCGTAATAGCGCGCCATGTTGGTCAGGCGCGGCCGCAGCGCTGCCACCAGCTGCTGCCGGGCTTCTTTGTCGCCGATTTGAGCACGGCGAACCAGGGTTTTCACCGCAATCCCTCCCGGGATACACCTTCGGACAAAATGAAACGGCCACGAGCCTGTGCTTCGCTCGTGGCCGCTTGATTGCGCGGTGTGGTCTTCTGACCTCAGGTGTCGCCCGGCTCGGGGGCCATCACCTGCCACGAGTTGTGTGCGTTAGGGATGTCAATGGCGTGGGTGCGAACGCCTGTGCCCACAATGGATGTCGCTCGGTACGCAAGCATGGGGAGGCGACCGCTCCCATGTACCGGTAGCTTGCGGTTGGCAAAGGCTGGTGCTCTCACGGTGGTGATGCCCCCTTTCTCTCGCAAGATAGACTGCCGCCGCGTGGAGCACACAACTCGCGCGCGGCGTATGTTGGGATTATAGCCTGAGGAGCGAGGGTTGATAAGGGAGGGTGGCAAAAAAGTTGTTAGGCGCCAATGAACCCTCCGGACGGGCAGTCAAGGCAGTGCAAAGCCGCAGGGAAGAGAGGGTTGGAAGGCGAAATGGAGCCTATCAAAAGGCGGGTTGCAGTGTCCGCCGGAGACCAAAAGGAATCACCATATGAGAAGCCTTGCAGCGCTGGCCCTCGTTGTCACCCTCGCCCATGGATGCCTGGCCCAGGGGCGGTTCACCACGGGCGCCCTGGAATGTGAGATGCGTGGGGGAACCATCACGTTCCTGCGCACTGTGGGCGGAGATGTGTTGGCGGCAGGTTCGGAAGTCCGGGTGCTGTCCGGGCTGAGACGGCTGGAGGGCGACCTGACCCCGGCCGCTGACACGGGCGAGACTGCTCAGGCCGACCTGCCTGTGGAGCGCAGTTGGCCCGAGCTTGTCGGCAAGGGCAAGGGACGCATGAGCGTGCGCATCGAAGCGGATGCGGGCGGCGAGGGGCTGGTCCTCCGGCAGTCCGGGGAGAGCGATGCGGGGCTGCACGCTGTGCGCTGGGGCATCACGGGCATTCCGTTGGATTACAGCATTCTCGTTCCGGGGCACAGCGGGTTGAAACTCACACGTGATGCGCCGGGGTCGTCCTTCGAATACTCCTACCCCATGAGTTGGGAGGCCCAGTTCGTCATCATTGAGGGCAAGGGCGGCGGCTTCTGGGTATGGGCCGAGGACCCCCTGAGTCAGTACAAGTCGCTGCGGATCTGGAAGCGCGCGGATTGCTGGGAAATGGCCTTCGAGACCCAGAACCTCGCGCCCTTCGCAGACAAGACGAGCATTGCGAGCGTCAAATGGCGTCTGGCGGCATACAAGGGCGACTGGCGAGTGCCGGCGCGGCAGTACCGCGACTGGGCCCACAAGGCTTTCGGTCTCACGCGCATCGAAGACCAGCAGCCGGAATGGGTGAGGGACATCCGTCTGCTCATCATCTGCGGCATGGATGTGAAGCTTCTGCACACCATGGCTGAGAAGTTCGATGCGACTCAGACCTGCCTCTACGTTCCCGACTGGCGGGTCGATGGCTACGACCGCAATTACCCCGACTACACGGCGAAAGATGGACTGACGGCGTTCCTCGACCGCGCCCACCAACTGGGTTTCCGCGTGATGCTGCATGTGAACTACTTCGGCTGCGACCCGAAGAACCCGGAGTATGAGCGGTTCGAAAAGTACCATGCCCGAGACCCCTTCAGCGGCGAGAAGCTCTGGTGGACGTGGCCCTATCCCCACAAGCTCGAACCGGGCGAGGAGCCCGCGATCAAGTTCGCGTACATCAACCCCGCCAGCAGCGAATGGCGCAAGCTGTTCGTGTCGCGCATGGTGGAACTGTGCACGAGGTACCCCGTGGATGCGCTCCACCTGGACCAGACACTGTGCATCTGGAACCACGCGGGTGGGATGATCGACGGGATGACCATGGCCGAGGGAAACATTGCGGAGCACCAGGAACTCCGGATGGCGCTGCCCCATGTTGCGCTATCGGGCGAGGGGCTCAATGAGGTGACCTTCCGGCACGAGGCATTCGCACAGCGCCACGCATGGGGGCTGAACCACAGCGAGGGAACCTGGCACACTTCGTGGCTCCGCTGCGCTCATGCGGTCTCCTCTTACCTGCTGCGGCCATACACCATCATCAACGGCTACCTTGGGCAATGCCCGCCGGAGAACTCCCAGCTGTACGCGGCCTGGATGGAGGCCTACAGCCACTGGGGCGTCATCCCTACGTGGTCGCGGCCCACGGTGAATTCGCTGGAGTCCCCGGTGGGCTTTGAGCAGCAACTCATGACGGAAGCGCTGTTTTACCAGAACCAGCGGCTTGGCCCGGACACCGACGGCGACTGGCCCGAGGGCACGCGATTCGCTTTCCGAGCCGCGGATGGCACGCCGGCGTGGTACGTCTCCGACCAGGGCTTTGCGCTGCTCTCGGGACCGGAGCGGGAGATGGTCTCCCGCACCATCACCGGTGTCAGCAGCTACAAAGGTGCGGGGTCGGTCGTGGGCTGGAGGGCCTACAACGAGCGCCAGGTCTTCGGGCTCGACCCTTCAAACTGGTATGCGGTGAGCCCCGAACCCGGCGACCCACACGCCTTCCATGTGACCTCCCTCCCGCCGGACACCCGGCCTGCGCGGATCACGCTGCATCAGGACGTGGCGGTGATCAGCACCCTGGATACCGGCAGGTCAATCGCCCGTTTCGCGGACCTTATCGACAGAGCGCGCACCGGGTATACGGTCTACGATGACGGCGGTGAGGAGTTCACAGGCGCGCTCGGCGGGACGGACTGCGGCGCGCATTTCCAGCTCACCGGCACCGATCTTTTCTCCCTGCACCCGCCCTGGCGGGCCCAGCGGAAGAACCCCAACACGGGAGTGCTCGAAGCATCCGGCACCGGGACGGTTTATGCGAAGTTCCAGGTCAAGCTGCCTTCTGCGGGTGAGCCGAAGTTCCTCAGCCGCGTCTTCATGGACAAGGGCGCAATCGGCCCGGGCAAGACGGATGGCGTGACCTTCACGGTGGATGTGTCGGATGGCGAAACGACCCTCAAGGCCCAGAAGCATGCCACCGAATCCGAACCTGTGCCGCTCGAACTGGACCTGACGGAGCTTCGGGGCAAGACCGTGACG